>JAQBQI010000452.1 GCA_028287085.1 Myxococcaceae bacterium | reverse complement strand
CGACGACCCGCTGAAAGCCCGCGATGCGGGCTTTCGATGGAGGGCATCATCCGCCATGGTTGCCGCGGGCTTCAGCCCGTCGGCACAGCGGGCGTCGTGCCCGGACAAGTTCACCGGCCGCCTGAATCAGGCGAGGGTCTCGCCGCTGCCGCCGTGCACGGTGAACAAGAGCTTGAGCCCCACCGCGCCGCGCACGCCGGGCGCCGCGAGCGACTCCAGCTTCGTCACGAGCCCTGCGAGCGACGGCGGCGCGGGCAGCGGGCGCACCCCGAGGCTCAGCGCGGGCCGGCGGCGCGCGTCGAGGTCGACCTGGAGCAGCAGGTCGCACGCGTCGCCGCGGGGGGCGTCGGTCAGGTGCGCGCCCACGGTGCGCCGGAGCGCGGCGACGTAGCGCGAGAGCTCGCGGGACGAGACCTCGCGGGCGACGAGCTCCTCGGGCTGCAGGAACACCACGCGGGCGAGCTGCGCGACGGCGCCCTCGTCGGCCGCGGCGGGCGCGTCGGCGGCGCGCGTCCACTCGATGCGCAGCCCGTAGTTCGCGGCGTCGCCCGAGGCCAGCGTCACGCCGCGCCCGTGGCGCAGGGCGCTGCGCAGGGTGCGCCAGGTGTCGGCGCGCAGCAGCATCGCGAAGCCGTCTTCGTGGAGGATGCCGTTGTCCCGGGGCTGCCCCGGGGAGAAGAGCACGAAGTTGCCGCCGACCCGCTCGCTGCGCCCGCTGACCGAGGTGGCGGCGATGGCGTCCTGGCCGGGCGACCAGACCAGCGACGCGTCGGTCACCGCCTCCGGGGGGACGAGCAGCGCGCAGGCCGCGTCGGGCGCGAGGCCGTCGAGCACCTGCGAGAGTCCCGCGCGCGTCTCGGCGGGCAGGCGCACCACCACGGTGCGGTCGATCGACGCGAGGGTGCCTTCGGGGAGGGCGACGCGCACCACGCCGGCGAGGGTGCTCCCCTGCTCGTCGTCGGGGTGGGCGACGCTGGCGCGCGACGGGTCCCACCAGCGGGGGAAGGGGTGGTAGCCGGCCTGCCGGCCGAGGCGGGCCAGCACCCGCGCGGCGCCGTACTTCAGCGCGACCGGCACCTCCGCGGCGTGCAGCACCACGGCCGCCAGCGCGTCGTCGTCGACGGACACGCCGGGGAAGGCCTCGGCCTCGACGAAGGTCACCCCGTTGGGGGCGTCGGCCCCGAGGAAGGGGACGTCGAAGGCGCTGACGAGTCCGACCGTGAGCGCGGGCCCGTCGGCGGGCGCGTCGAAGAGGCGCGTGAAGAGCGTGAACACCTCGGCGTCGCCCGCGTCGATCGAGGCCCCGGGCGGCGCCACCCGCGTCACGACAAGCTCGGGGCGCTGGCGGGCGCGCATCCCGTGCGACATGCACGTGCGGCAGGGGAGGGTGACGCCGCGCACCGTGACCTCGTGCGCGAACACCGCGGCGTGCAGCCGACTCGGGAGCAGCTCGACGACGATGGGCGTGGGCATGGCGGGCTTTCGGGCGGCGACGATCCGGGACTTTGCCCCAGGTGTCGAGGCCGCGTGTGCACGGCGGGTCGGCGCGCGTATGCTCGCGGGCGTCGGCATCGGGCGCCGGGCGAAGCGACCGATCCGAGCACCGCCGATCAACCGCCGACCATTGGGGCTTAGTACCACCCGTGAGCGCTGCACCCGACGTCTTCACCCTCGTCTCGGACGTCCTCCCGCCGAGCACCCACGTGCTGACCTTCACGGGCGTGGAGGCCATCTCGCGCCTCTACTCCATCGAGGTGCTCTTCTTCATGCCGGAGTCCGACGCGGCCGACCTCGACCTCGAAGCCGCGCTGCTCAAGCGGGCGTCGCTCCAGATCAACCGCGACGACGGCACCGCCCGCAACACCCTCAACGGGGTGATCTCGGCGATCGAGCTCGTGAGCGAGTTCGCGGGCGACTCGATCTTCCGCGCCGTGCTCGTCCCGCAGATGTGGAAGATGACGCTCGGCCGCAGCTCGCGGGTCTTCGCGCAGGAGGGCACGCCCAACACCGTTCCCACCATCATCGAGAAGGGGCTCAAGGTGCACGGCTTCGGGGCCGACGACTACGCCCTGCGGCTGAAGCGCAACTACCCCCCGCAGCTGCACATCGGCCAGTACAAGGAGAGCGACTTCGACTTCATGTCGCGCCTGATGGAGCGCGAGGGGATCTACTACTACTTCGAGCAGGGGGAGACCTCGGAGAAGCTGATCATCACCGACGCGATCAGCTTCCAGGAGCCCTTCGTCGACACGCCGGTGCGGTACTTCCCGGTGGGCAGCGACGACGCCAGCCAGGTCGAGGCGATGGAGACCTTCCGCGCCCGCCACGCGGCGGTGTCGCAGGAGGTCTGGTCGTACGACTACGACTACAACCAGCCCGTCGACGTGTCGGGCGAGACCGAGGTCGCCGCCAACGGCTCGGGCAAGGTCTTCAACTGGGGCGAGAACGTCGCCTCCGACGGCGCGGCCGAGCGCGTCGCCGAGCTGCGCGCCGACGAGATGCGCTCGCGGCAGAAGGTCTTCCACGGGCGCGGGCGCCTCTTCGACGTGCGCTCGGGCTACCACTTCACCCTCGACGAGCACCCCAAGGACGCCCTCAACGCCAAGTACCTCTGCGTCGAGGTGGAGCACTTCGGCAACCAGCTCGCGGCCTTCCCCGGGCTGCGCCGCGCCGTGCGCGCGGACGACGACCGCACCTACAAGGTCGCGGTCACCGCCATCCCCGCCGAGGTGCAGTTTCGGCCGGCGCGGCGCACCGCGGTGCCGCGCATCCACGGCGTCGAGGCCGGCGTCGTCGACGGCCCCGCCGACAGCGAGTACGCCCAGATCGACGAGCAGGGGCGGTACAAGGTCCACCTCTACTTCGACTCGAAGACGTGGCACCCGGCGAAGGCGTCGACCTGGCTGCGGATGATTCAGCCGCACGGCGGCAACCCCGAGGGCTTCCACTTCCCGCTGCGCAAGGGCACCGAGGTCACGATCATCTTCGTCGGCGGCGACCCCGACCGGCCGATGATCTCGGGCGTCGCCCCGAACCCCGACACGCCCTCGGTGGTGACCTCGGCCAACCACACGCAGAACGTCGTGCACACGGGCGGCAACAGCCGCATCGAGATCGAGGACACCGACGGCGCGCAGTACGTCGACATCTCCACGCCCCCGGAGAAGACCTTCATCCACCTGGGCGCGACCCACGGCGCCCACGACCACAACTGGATCATCAAGACCGACGGCACGGGCCTCGTGCACACGGGCGGCAACGAGGACGTCTTCGTCGGGGGGAAGCTCACCGAGCACGTCGTCGGCGACGTCGAGGAGAACTACGACTCGAACCAGAAGACCACGGTGCTCGGCGACAAGGAGCGCACCGTGCTCGGCAACGAGACCACCACGGTCGTCAGCAACCACAAGGAGACGGTCGTCGGGTCGCAGACCATCCTGGTGCTGAGCGGCCAGAAGCTGACCGTGCTCGGCGGCCGCAAGGTCACCGTTCTCGGCGGGCAGGACCACATGATCGTCGGCGCCATGAAGCTGCTGCTCGCGGGCGCGCAGACCAACCTCATCGCCTCGACGCAGACCACCCTGGTCGGCAGCTCGCAGACCACCGTCGTCGCGAGCTCGCAGACCAACATGATCGTCGGCTCGCAGACCAACATGATCGTCGGCGCGCAGACCTCGATCATCCTGGGCGGCGGCACCGTGATCGCGCCGCCGGGCTACACGATCATCGCGCCCGGCGGGTACACCGTGGTGGCGCCGTCGAAGTGGTACAAGCTCGCCGTGCTGTCGGGGGAGGCCATCGCGATCAAGCTGTCGGCCTTCGGCGTGAAGACCGACGTGGGCGGCATGTCGATCGCCGTCACCGGCGCGAAGGTCGACATGTACGCGACCAAGGCCGACTGCGGGCCCTTCAAGGCCAGCACCATCGGGGTCGCGATCAAGACCCACGCGGCCTCGATCAAGACCACCGCGGCCAACCTCTACACCGCCGCCGTCAACCTGTTCACGTGACCGCGCACGCGGGCTCCGACGGCGCGCCATGAAGACCATCAAGCCGCAGAAGCTGGGCCTGCTCTGCCGCACGATCGAGAACGACCGGGCCCACCATTTCGTGGTGACGCTGATGGTCTTCGCGCCCCTCGACGGCGCGGCGCCGCTCTCCGAGGTCGACCTCTGGAAGCTGCTGCCGCAGGAGCTCGGCGAGGGCGTGGCCTTCGACGCGGGCATGCCCAAGTCGCGCGCCGAGTGGCTGGTCAACGGCAAGGTCTACGCGCCCGGCGGGGAGGCCCGGCAGTGCTCGGCCAAGGTGCGCGTGGGGGCGAGCGAGAAGTCGGTCTTCGTCTTCGGTGATCGCCAGTGGAGTTACGGCGCGCCGACGCAGCCGGCGCCCTTCCGCGAGATGCCGCTCGCGTGGTCGCGGGCCTTCGGCGGCGAAGGCTACGCGCCCAATCCCGCGGGCAGGGGCTTCGCGCCGGTGGAGCTGCCGACGGGGCCGGTGCACGCGCTGCCCAACTTCGAGCGCCCGGAGGCCCTCATCGAGACCCCCGGCGACCGGCCGCGCCCGGCGGGCTTCGGACCCATCGACTTCGCCAACCCGCAGCGCATCGCCAAGGCCGGCACCCACGACGCGCGCTGGCTCGAGCAGCGCTACCCGGGCTTCGCCGAGGACATGGACTGGACCATCTTCAACGCCGCCCCCGAAGACCAGTGGGTGGCGGGCTTCTTCCGCGGCGACGAGGCGGTGCAGCTGGTCAACCTGCACCCGACGAAGCCCGTGCTCGACGGCCGGCTGCCGGGCCTCGTGGCCAGGGCCTTCGTCACGCAGCGCACGCCCGCGGGCGACGTCTTCCGCGAGGTCAGCACCCGCATCGACACGGTGCACCTGCTGCCCAACGCCGAGCGGGTGGTGGTCATCTACCGCGGGTCGATCCCGGTGGCCGAGGACGACGCCGCCGACGTGGTGCACCTGCTCGCCGCGCTCGAAGACCCGAGCCACCCGAAGGGCGTCGCGCACTACGAGGAGGTGCTCGCAGGCCGGCTCGACAAGCAGCGCGGCGCCGCCCTCGCGCTGCGCGACCGCGACCTGCTGCCCGCCCCGCGGCCCGGCGCGCGCCCGCCGCCCGGCAGCGAGGACGAGTTCATCGGGGCCATCGCGCTCAAGGGCTACGCCCAGCAGAACGGCCGCCGGCTGCGCGAGATCGAGAACGAGAAGGCCCGCGCCCACTGCGTCGCCAAGGGCCTCGACCCCGACCAGTACGGTCCGCCCCCGCTGGCGCCCGACGGCCCGCTGCCCGAGCCCGAGGAGCTCGCCACCCGGGTCGAGCAGGGCAACGCGCAGGTCGACGGCGCGATGGCCGCGGCCGCCACGCACAAGGAAGAGGCGCTCGCCCAGGCCCGCGCCCAGTGCACCGCCAACGGGCTCGACTTCGACGCGATGGCGGGCGAGGGCGGTGGTCCGCCGGGCTTCTCGGCGCAGGCGGAGATCGACCGCGCCGAGGCCACGGTAGCGACGGCCCGTGCGCAGGGGGCGGAGGTGCCCGAGCTCGAGGCCCTCCTCGCCGACCGCGGCTGGCGCGAGCGCCTCTTCGAGAGCGAGCGTCGCCTGAAGACGGCGTACCAGCAGTTCGCGCAGCTCTTCCCCGCGGCCAACCTGCGTGAGCGCACCGAGAGCGCGCGGCTGCGCCAGTGGGTCGTCGCGCAGGCCGCGGCGAAGGCCTCGATGGCCAACGCCGACCTCACCGGCGTCGACCTCTCGGGCCTCGACCTGCGCGACTGCGACCTCCGCGGGGCCTTCCTCGAACGCGCCAACCTCATGGGCGCCAACCTCCGCGGGGCCGACCTCACCGGCGCGGTGCTCGCGCGCGCCAACCTCACCAACGCCGACCTGAGCGAGGTGGCCGGGCGCGGGGCGAACCTCGGCAAGGCGAAGCTCCACCGCACGCGCGTGGCGGGGGCCGACCTGGCCGGGGCGATCCTGCATGGGGCGACGCTGCACGAGGTCGACGGCTCGCGCTGCGTGCTCACCGGGGTGCAGTTTCACGAGACGGCGCTCGTCCTCGTCGACCTGCACGACGCGGCGCTCGACGGCGCGATGTTCTTCAAGGCCTCGCTCACCCACGTGCGCCTGACGGGGGCGTCGCTGCGCAAGGCGATGTTCGTCGAGCTCTCGGTCGCGGGGGCCGACTTCGACGGCGCCGTGATGGACGGCGCGGTCTTCGTCACGGTCGACGGCGCGGGGGCGAGCTTCCGCGACGCGCAGCTGCGCCGCCTCGTGCTGGTGAAGGACTGCTCCTTCGAGGGCGCGGTCTTCACCGGGGCGATGATGGACGGCGCCAACCTCCGCGACACGGCGCTCGCGCGGGCCGACTTCTCGCGCTGCCGCCTGCGCGGGGCCGACTTCTCGGGCTGCGACCTGCGCGAGGCGAGCTTCCACCAGGCCTACGCCCGCGACGCGCGCTTCGTGAAGGCCGACCTCCGCAAGGCGGGCATGCTGGGCGTCGACCTCATGGACGCCATCCTCCAGAAGGCCAACCTGCGCGGCACCAACCTCCAGTCGTCGAGCCTCTTCCGGGCCGACCTCTTCCGCGTCGACGGCGACCGCGGCACCAACCTCGCCGAGGCCAACCTCACCAAGGCCCGCATCGACCGGAGGCCCCGTGGACAAGGCTGAGCTCGTCCGCCGCGTGCACGAGGGCGAGGTGCTCTCGCGGGTCGACCTCGCGGGCCTCGACCTTACGAACGCCGACCTCAACGGCGGCATCTTCGAGGACTGCTCCTTCCGCGGCGCCGTGCTCGACGGCGTCGCGATGCAGGAGGCCACCGTGGTCGCCTGCGACCTGTCGGGCACGCGCTGGGCGGGGGCCGACCTCAACAAGACCTCGCTCGACCGCTGCGAGCTCGCGGGCGCGCGGCTCACGAGCACGGCGGTGCCCTTCACCAGCTTCGTCAGCTGCGACCTGACCGGCGCGGCCTTCGGCCCGTCGCGGCTGCTCGCGTCGCGCTTCGTGAAGTCGAACCTCACCCGCGCCAGCTTCGCGGGCTGCGCGCTGAACCAGGTGGCCTTCCTCGAGTGCGACCTCACCGCGACGGTGCTCTCCGGGGCGCACCTGCGGCAGTGCGCGCTGCTCTCGACCGACCTCGTGACCGCGGTGCTGACGGGCGTGCACCTCGACCTCTCGGTCTTCACCGGCTGCACCCTGGCCGGCAAGGACCTCCGCGGGATGGACCTCTCCCTCACGCAGTTCATCACCTGCGCGATGGCCGACTGCGACCTCACGGGCGCCACGCTCGACCGCTGCAACTTCAAGGGCGCCGACCTCACCGGCGCGAAGCTCGGCGGGGTGCGCGCGCCCAGCGCCCTCTTCCTCGAGGCGCAGCTCGAGCGCGCGGTGTTCGCCCGCGGCGCGCTGCGCTCGGCGGTCTTCCAGGACGCCGACCTCACGCTCGCCGACCTCTCCGACGCCGACCTCTACCAGGCCAACTTCACCCGCGCGAAGGCCCCGCGGGCGCGCTTCAAGAACAGCGACCTCACCTACGCCGACCTCTCCCACGCCGACGTCGAGGGGGCCGACTTCTCCGGCGCGCGGATGTTCCGCGCCGTACTGCACCGCGTCCGCGACGCGGGGGCCTTCTTCACCAACCGCGCGCTCGCCCTGGGCGACGACGCCGAGCTCGCGCGGGCCGAGGACTTCACCCCGCCTCGCTGACGCCCCTCTGCTCTCTCGCCCCGAGGAGACTCTCCCCCATGGACGGACTCGCCCCCCAGCTCGTTGCCCCGCCGACCCTCGCGCACCGCGCCGCGCGGGTGCTGCGCGTCGACGGCCACTCGCTCCTGCTCGTCACCCCCGACGGCGCGCTCCCCACCGCCCGCCGCGCGGTGAGCTGCCTCGTCGCCCCGCAGGACGGCGACCGGGTGCTCTTCGCCACGCTCCCCGGCGACGAGCACTGGGTGCTCGCCGTGCTCGAACACCGCGACCCGGGGCCCACCCGCATCGAGGTCGACGGCGACCTCGAGCTGCGCGCTCCGACCGGAACCATCACCGCCGCCGCGGCGAAGGGCGTCACCGTCGCCACCGGGGCGGAGGTCGCCGTGCTCGCCGGCTCGGTGCGCGTCGTGGCGCAGCGCGGCCTCGCGGCCCTCGACGAGCTCACCGTGCTCGCCGAGAAGGTCGACGCCGAGGTCACCCGCCTGCGCGCGACCTTCACCACCGTCGACACCGTGATGGAGCGCCTGTCGCAGCGGGCGAAGCGCGTCTACCGCTTCGTCGGCGAGCTCGACCAGCTGCGCGCCCGCCGCGCCGACTACAGCGCGCAGGAGACCTTCCAGGTGCACGCCCACGACACGCTGCTCACCTCCGAGCAGCTCGTGAAGATCGACGGCGACCAGATCCACGTCGGCTGAGCGCAGAGAGCACCCACGATGTTCGCCAACACGCAGATGATGGGCATGGACCTCGGCTTCCCCGACGTGTGCCTCACGCCGACGCCCGCGGGGCCGGTGCCGATCCCGTACCCCAACATCGCCCTCGGCCCGACGGCCATTCCGTCGCAGGTCAACACGCTCTTCATGTGCACGCCCGCGCACAACCTCGCGACCGTGATCCCGCTGACCAACGGCGACAACGCCGGCGTCGCCACCGGGGTCGCGTCGGGCACGGTGATGGGCCCCTCGCGGCACATCCTCCCCTGCGCGACGGTGCTCGTCGGGGGCGTGCCCGCCACGCGGCTCACCAGCGTGTCGATCCAGAACAACACCAACTGCCCGGGCGTGCGCATCGTGCCCAGCCAGGTGAAGGTCATCCTGCTCGCGCCCTGAGCGCCGCCCCGCGTGCGGTGGGGGAGAAAGAACCGCAAGGGCGCAAGGGTCGCAAGGAGGAGAGACGGGATGGGCTTTCGGACGCACAGCTCCTGAGAACTCCTCGTCCTCGTCCTCGTCCTTCTGCTCCTTCTCATCCTTGCGACCCTTGCGCCCTTGCGGTTCTTTCTCCCCCACCGCACGCCGAGCGCCGCCCCGTCCCTTTTACCATCGAGGGTATTCCACGCATGACCGCCGCCACGAAGCCCGCCGGACTGATCGCCCGCAACGAGGTGCAGCGCGAGGAGCTCGTCACCCACTGGGCCGCGCCCGTCGCGGCCGGCGCCACGCTGCTCTGCCAGCCCGACGAGCAGGTGGTCATCCACGGCGGCGGCCGCGCCCTCAACGTGCTCACCACCGGGCGCTTCACCCTCGACCCCGTGGCGCTGCCCTTCCTCGCGAGCTTCGCCGACCCGTCGACGGGGAAGCTCGACGTCGCGCTCTACTTCGTCTCCGTCGGCCGCCGCTTCGACCTCGTCTACAGCGCCCCGCTCGGGCGCGTCGAGGACACCCGCAGCCACATGGCGATGCAGCCCGTCGCCTCGGGCCGCTGCGTCTGCGAGGTGTCCGAGGCCCTCCACGTCGTCGAAGCGCTCGTCTCCCTCGGCGCGGGCGCCGACGCCGCGCGGCTGCGGGCCGAGTGGTCGGCGCGCCTCGGGTTCCAGGCGAAGCAGATCTACGCGTCGCGCCTCGCGCTCACGGCCTTTTTCGAGATGGTGTCGCCGCGCACCTCGCTCGACACCCTGCGCCTGCTCTCGCAGCAGCTCGCCGAGGTGCTGGGCCCCGCCGGGGTCGCCCTGGTCGAGCTCCCCGAGGTGTCGCTCTGGATCCCCGACGACGAGCAGGCCCGCTTCGCCGCCAAGGGCGTGCGCCTCCCCGCGCTGCCTCCGCCCGTGACGGTCGCGAGCGTCGCGGTCGCCGCGCCGGCCGCGCACCCCGACCACGCGACCCTGGTGGGCCCCATCGCGGTGTCGTCGCAGACCCCGTCGGGCGACGTGGTGGCGGCCTTCCACGACGACGGCATCCCCCTCGTGGTGGTCGACGCGAGCGTGCTCACCTGGTGGCGCGGCGCGCAGGTCGGCGACCTCTGGGTGCTGCGCCGCCAGGCGCGGGTCGACGTCGGCGCGTGGCCCGACACGGGCTGGATCTTCCGCGGCGCCGCCGAGGCGAAGCAGGCCTGGCAGTACACGCGCGACCACCTCCGCCGGGTGCTCCCCACCGCGACGGTGCGCGACGTGCGCGCCGAAGACCCGCGCCTCGACCCCGACGGGGCGAGCGCCGAGGCCTTCGCGGTCGACGGCGCCGAGGTCGCGTGGATCAGCTGCGACCGCACCACCGACGCCCTCACGCTCGCGCAGATGGCCGACCCGCTGGCCTCCTTCGAGCTCGGGGGCACGCGCACGCTGGGCCTGCGCGGCGGCGGGGGGCGGGTGCACGTCGCGACGGTGCGCGGCGCCGACGGGCAGACCGACGGCGTCGTACTGGGCGCCTTCCGCAAGGCCCCCGCCGACGTCATGGCCGCCCTGCGCACCGGACCGTGGACCCCCGTGGCGCTGCCCGCCCCGCTCGCCGTCGACGCGTCGACGGGCACGCTGGTGCTGCTCTGGGGCGCGGTCGCGGGCGCGACGCTCTTCGACGACGCCGACCGCGACGCGGTCACCGCGCGGCTGCAGCGCCTGCTCGGCGCGAAGCCCGCGGCGGAGGTGTCGACGGCGCGCGAGCTCTTCGCGGGGGCGACGGTGTGCCGGGCGCTGCGGGTCGTCGCGGGCGCCTACGCCGTGGCGCTCTTCGCCCGCGAGGAGGACGGCGCCACGGCCCACTGCGCGGTGCTCACCCACCCGCGCGCGACGCCGTGGACCCCGGGGCCGCTGGCGGCGGCGCCGAAGCCCGTCGGGCCGCTGGCGTCGCTGCTCTCCGACGCCGACGACGGGGACGATCCGGAGGTCTTTCCGGGCGAGCGGTACCCGCGCTTCTCGGACTACGCGCGGCTGATGGGCAAGCTCAAGGCGGGCGCCGGGCAGCCCCTCGACGTGCTCGCCGACGAGCGCATCGAGCCGGAGGTGCTGGGCGCGGTCATCGAGCGCTGGATGGGCCACCTCGCGAAGAAGCCCGAGCTCTTCCCGCGGCTGATGCGCCAGCTCCGTTGAGCGCCCGCCGCCCGCGCTATGGTGGACGGCGATGAGCCGACGCTTACACCCCCCGGTATTCGCGGCGGCGCTGCTCCTCGCGGGCGCGGAGGCGGCCGCGCAGGGCTGGATGCACTACCCGGTCGACCGCGCCACGGCGGGGCGGGCGCGCCTCACGCAGGGCTTCTACGGCGACTACATCTCCTATTGCGGCGGCCGCGAGGGCTGCGGCACGCACAACGGCTACGACATCGCGATGGGCGTCGGCACGCCGCTCTACGCGGTGGCGCCGGGCGTGGTCGACGCGGTGAACCCCAACGACGCGCGCACCGCCGACTACGGCAACGCGGGCCGGTGGGTGCGGGTGCGGCACGACGGGTCGACGGTTCCGGGCCTCGGGGCGACGTACTTCGTGAGCTACCTGCACCTGCAGAGCATCGACGTGGCGGTCGGCGCGGCGGTCACCAGCACCACGCGCATCGGGCTCTCGGGCAACACGGGCGGCGTCGGGGCGCACCTGCATCTGCACCTCACGACGGCGCGAAACTACTGTAGCGGGCCGGTCGACCCGGGCTGTCCGACGCCCGCGTTCGTGCGCGGCTCGGTGGTGTCGCCGACCTTCGTCGACGCGCCCGGCTGCCAGTCGGTGTGCCGGGGCGTGACCATCCAGTGGATCCAGCCGGCGGCCTACGGGGGAGAGGCCTACGCGCGGGCGGCGGGTCCGAGCTGCGGGGCGCTCGACTACCGCGGGCGCTGCGACGGCGAGACGCTGCGCTGGTGCATGGACGGCGCGCCGACGGAGGCCGCGTGCCTCGACCGCGGCGGCGTGTGCACCTGGCAGAACGACACCGAGGGCTTCAACTGCCTGCGCTGCGACCCGGCGCTCAACCGCCCGCTGCTGCCGGGCCCGCGCTGCGAGGGCTCGCGCTTCCTGCGCTGCGACGGCACGCGCCCGGTGTCCGAAGACTGCGCCGCGACGGGGCGCAGCTGCACCGCGGGCGGGTGCGTGGCGCCGCCGCCCGACGACGCGGGCACGCCGATGGACGTCGGGAGCGATGTCGGGATGGACGTCGGGAGCGAAGTCGGGAGCGATGTCGGGCATGACGTCGGCAGCGGGTCCGCGGAGGTCGGGACGAGCGACGCGGGCGGGCGCGTCGACGTCGACCGCGGACTGGACGGCGGCGGCGGATCCAATGGGCTGAGCGGGGACTGCGGGTGCCGCGCGGGCTCACCGACGGGGTCGCGCGGGGGCTGGGCGACGCTGCTGGCGTTGGTGGGGTTGGCGCGACGGC
>JAQBQI010000448.1 GCA_028287085.1 Myxococcaceae bacterium | reverse complement strand
GCCCGCAGCGCGCGCAGCGTGACCTCCGCGTCGGCCGCCACCCGCGCGAGGTCGACGACCTCGCCCGCCCGCGCCGACCCGAGGCGCGTCTCCACCGCGTTGAGGAAGCGCTCCATCGAGGCGTAGCCCACCGCCCGCGCCGCGCCCTTCAGGCTGTGCACCGCGCGGAACACCTCCGCCACCGCGGCCGCGCGCGCGCCCTCGTCGGCCCCGTCGCGCGCGAGCACCACCGTCGCGCGGTCGAGGTTGACGACGTGGTCGTCGACCTCGTCGCGGAAGACGCCGCGCAGGTCGGCGAGGATGTCGTCGCTCGAACCCACCGGCTCAGGTCCGGTACTGCGAGATCGCTTCGCGCAGGCGCGAGGCGAGGCCGCTCAGGTCGCGCGCCGCCCGCTCCGACTGCCGCGTGCCCTCGACCGTCTGCGACGTCGCCTGGTCGATCGCCCGCATCGCCTGCGCGATCTGCCCGATGCCCGTCACCTGCTGCTGCGTCGCGGTCACGATGAGCTCCGCCGCCCGCGCCGCGTCGGCGATGGTCGCCGCCAGCTGGTCGATGCGCTCGCCCGCCACCCGCGCCGTGTCGACCGCCGAGGTCACCGCCTTGCCGCCCTCCTCGGTCGCGAGCACCGCCGCCGCCGTCGACTTCTGGATGTCCCCGAGGATCGCCCGCACCTGCGCCGTCGCCCGCTTCGACTGCTCGGCCAGGCTGCGCACCTCCTGCGCCACCACCGCGAAGCCGCGCCCGTGCTCGCCCGCGCGCGCCGCCTCGATGGCCGCGTTGAGCGCCAGCAGGTTCGACTGCTCGGCGATCTCGTTCACCGTCGTGATGATCTGCCCGACCGTCTGCGCCTGCTCGGAGAGCGCCAGGATGCGGTCGGCGATGGAGCCCACCTGCCGCTTCACCAGGGCCATCGCGCCGACCGTCTCGTCCACGGCCTGCCGCCCCGAGGCCGACACCTCCAGGCTGCGCCGCGACGCCGTCGCCACCGCCGACGCGTGACTCGCCGTCTGCTGCGAGGTCTGCGTCACCTCGTCGACCGTCGCCACCGTCTCGGTCACCGCCGCGGCGCTCTCGGTCGCGCTCGCGCTCTGCTCCTGCGTCGTCGCCATGATCTCGCTGGTCGCCCCCGAGAGCGCCGCGACGGCCTCGTTCACGCGCACCGTCATCGTGCGCAGGGCGCGGCCCATCGACTGGAGGTTCTCGCCGAGCTGCCGCAGGTCGCCGTCGCCGCTCGCCCGCAGCGAGGCCGTGAGGTCGCCGTGCGCGAGCTGGTCGATGAAGGCCCCGAAGCTCTCCACCGCGGCCGTGAGGGCGGCGCGGCGGGCGCCCTCCTCGCGCGCGGTGCGCTGCTCCTCCTCGACCCGCGCGGCGAGGGCGAGCTCGGAGGCCTCGAGCGCCGCGGCCCGCCCGTTCGACACGTCGAGCGCCTCGCCGAAGCTCCGCGACACCTGGACGAGCTGGCGCCGCGTGAACACCGCGATGAAGACCGCGAGGCCGAGGAGGAGGCCGCCGCCGGCCCACTGCACGGCCCGCGTGGCGTCCTGCGCGGTGCGGGTGCGCTGGTCGCGCTGGGTGACCTCGACGTTGACGAAGGCCTCCAGGATCAGCCGCAGGCGGTCCATGTGGCGCTTGCCCACCAGGGAGAGCGCGACGTTGAGCGCCTCGGGGTGGGTGTCCCGCCACTCCATCGCGGGCTGGGCGAACTCGCGGTCCCAGGTCTCGCCCAGGGCCTTCGCCTCGGCCAGCTGGTGGAGCTGGGCGGGGTTGTCGCTGATCATGTGCCCGAGCTCGACCAGCAGACCCGGCAGGTCGCGCTGCGCGGCGAGGTAGGGGTCCTTGAACTCGTTGTCGCGGGTGTTGAGGTACCCCCGGACGCCCGTCTCGCGGTCGATGTAGAGGCGCTCGAGGCGGCTCGCCTGCGCGATGACCTTGTCGGTGTGGTCGACCCAGCCGGTCAGCTCGACGAGCCGGTTGATCTGCCAGAACAGCAGCAGCCCGACGACGGCGAGCATCGCGAGCGGGAGAAACACCGAGCGGCTGAGGGCGCCCTGCACATTGGCTTCGGGGGCGGAGGTGGTCGTCATCGGGGGTTCTTCCTGGCGGTCGCGGCGGGTCGGGGCACAGCCTCGCGGGGCACGGGGATCTCCACGTACAGGCGCGGCGAGGCGAGCAGCGCGTCGTGGTCGATGAGGGGGATGCCGCGGCGGTCGACCCCGCGGAGGAAGGCGCGCACCGACGGGGCGATGCCGTCGGGGGGCTCGCGCAGCTCGTCGGGCTCGATCGCGCCGAGGTGCTCGACCGCGTCGACCACCAGCGCGAGGGCGTCGGCGCCGTCGCCCATCAGCACGATGCGGCCGTACTCGGGCAGCGCGCCGAGCGGCAGGCCGAGCACCACGCGCAGGTGGAAGGCGGGGATGATCTCGCCGCCCCGCGCGATGAGCCCCGCGACCTCGGGGGGCGCGTGCGGCAGCGCCGTGAGCCGCGAGACCGCCGCGACGCCGCGGATGGCGTGCGCCGCGATGGCGTACTGCTCGCCCGCGACGCGCAGCCCGAGGGCGTCGTGCAGGTCGCTGCGGCCCAGCAGCGTCGAGCGCGCGGCCACGGCGCGCGTGCGGGCGTCGAGCAGGGCGCGGGTGGCGTCGTCCCAGGCGTGGTCGGGCGGGGTCGTCATCGGGTCACCGGCTTCTCAGACCCCCGAGCGCCCGAGGCGGCGCGGGGGCTCTTCGCCGAGCGCGCGGTTGAGGCGGTCGCAGAGCGCGAGCAGCGCGGCGCGCCCCTGCCCGTCGGCGAGCGGCACCCGCGCGTCGTCGGCGGCGCGCAGCAGCAGCACCCGGGC
>JAQBQI010000386.1 GCA_028287085.1 Myxococcaceae bacterium | reverse complement strand
CCCGACCTCGACGGCATGCGCGCGATGGAGGCCGTCGGGCGCATCCGCGCGCTCGTCGGCGAGGGCGGCGCGGGGTCGTTCATCATGAGCATGGCGCGGGGCCGCGACGACATGCTCGCGGCGCTGGTGCTCGCGCGCATCGCGGGCCTCTACCGCCCCGACGACGACGCGCCCGCGGCGGTCTCGGTGGTGCCGCTCTTCGAGACCCTCGACGACCTCACCCGCGCGCCCGACGAGCTGCGCGCGGCCTTCACGCACCCCGCCTACCGGCGCTACCTCGCGGGGCGCGGTGACGCGCAGGAGGTGATGATCGGCTACTCCGACTCCAACAAGGACGCCGGAATGATCACCGCGTCCTTCGCCCTCTACCGCGCGCAGCAGGCGCTGACGGCGGTGGCGCGCGAGCACGGCGTGACCCTCCAGATCTTCCACGGCCGCGGCGGCTCGATCGGCCGCGGCGGCGGCCCGGCCCAGCGCGCCGTCGAGAGCCTCCCGCCGGGCTCCATCGGCGGGCGCTTCAAGCTCACCGAGCAGGGCGAGGTCATCGGCTGGAAGTACCTCCTGCCCGAGATCGCCGAGCGCAACCTCGAGCTCGTGGCGGGCGGCGTGCTGCACGCGTCGCTCACCAGCGCGTACCCCGACGGGGCCGAGCTCGCGGGCTACGAGGCGCGCTTCGCCGCGGCCGCCGACGCCGCGCTCGCGGCCTACCGCGGCCTCGTGCGCGACCCCGATTTCGTCCCCTTCTTCGAGGCCGTGACGCCGCTCGCCGAACTCAGCGCGATGCCCATCGGGTCGCGCCCCGCGCGGCGCACCACCTCGACGAAGCTCGAAGACCTCCGGGCCATCCCGTGGGTCTTCGCCTGGACCCAGTGTCGCCTCAACCTCCCCGGCTGGTTCGGCGCGGGCGCGGGCCTGCTGGCGCTCCTGCGCGAGGCGGGCGTCGACGAGGCCCGCCGCATGCGGGCGCGCTGGCCCTTCTTCGCCTCGACCCTCGACGCCGTCGCGGTGGCGCTCGCCACGGCCGACATGGGCGTCGCGTCGCAGTACCTCTCGCTGCACCCCGACCCCGCGGCGGCGCGGCGCCTCTTCACGCGCATCGCCCTCGACCACGGCCGCGCGGCGCGCGCCATCCGCGCCATCTACGGGCAGCCCACGCTGCTCGCGCACAACCCCACGCTCGCCCGCTCGATCGAGCTGCGCAACCCCTACGTCGACCCGCTGAGCTTCCTCCAGGTCGAGCTGCTCAAGCGCAAGCGCGCCCTCGACGCGCGCGGCGAGCCGGTGCCCGCCGACCTGGTGCGCGCGATCCTGCTGACGATCAACGGCGTCGCGGCGGGGCTGCGCAACACGGGCTGATCGCGGGGGCGCCCGACTGACCTCGGTCCTTGCGTCGCGGCGAGGTCTCTTGCCACAGTGCGGGGATGACTCTTCGCAAGGGATGGGTGGCGGTCATCGCGGTCGCCGGGCTGCTCGGGGGTTGCTCCGACGAGGTCAAGCCGGGCGCGGCGACGGGCGACGGCGGGATCATCCTGACGAACCCCGACGTCGGCACGATCGTCCTCCCCGACACGGGGGTCAGGCCCGACGTGACCTTCCTCACCGACGTGCAGGTGCCCGACAACGGCCCGCGCCCCGACGTGGCGCCCGACGACCGGCCCGCCACGGGCAACGACGCGAGCGCCGACGGCGGGCGCGACGCCGGGCGCGACGGCGGCGCGACCGACACCGGGGCGCCGACCGACACGGGCATGACCCGCACGCCCCGCGCCTTCTGCGGCTTCACCCCGGCGGAGATCACCGCCCTCGCGGTGCGCACCGCGACCTGCCTCAACATGCCGCCGCAGGAGGTGGTCACGCAGATGTTCCGCCCGAGCTACTGGGAGAGCGGGCTCATCACGTCGCGGCCCTGCTCGATCCTGCGCGCGGCGCTGGCCAACACCGGCGGCTGCACCGGCTTCCTCCTCGACTCGCTCAAGATCGGCGTCGAGCCCGCCCCCGGCGGCGTGTGCGCCTCGCCGGTGATCGGCTGCCGCGAGCCCGCGCCCGGCTTCCAGACGGCCACCACCTGCCGCAACGGCCTCGTCATCTCCGAGGAGTGCCAGTACGTGACGGGCACCGCCGAGTGCGTCTCGTCGGCGACCGCCGTCGGCTGCCGGCCGCAGCCGACCCAGACGGGCTCGTGCTCGGGCGGCCCGCGCTGCCTCGAGGGCCGGCTGCAGCGGTGCGTGGGCGGCGCGTACGTGTTCAGCCTCGACTGCGACCCCTCGGCGACGACCTGCGACGCGACGGCCGACGCCTGCGTGGGCACCGGCGCGACCTGCACCACCGACACCGACCGCTGCGACGGCACGAGCATCCAGCAGTGCCGCGGCGGTCGCCTCAACTCGAACAACTGCGGCTTCCTCGCGACGGGCACCTCGTGCCGCAGCGCGGGCGGCCACGCCTTCTGCGGCACCGCCACCGACTGCGACCCGACCACGGCGCCCCCCGGCGGAACCTGCTCGGGCAACGTGCTCACGCTCTGCGTCGGCGGCGCCACGCGCGACGTCAACTGCCTCAGCGCAGGATTCACCGGCTGCGGCGTCGGCGGCTGCACCCACTGACGCGCCACCGGCGATAGCATCGCCGGCGTGCAACGCCCCACCGGACTCCTCCTCGCCCTCCTGCTCCCGCTCAGCCTCGCTTGCAGCACCGGCACCTCCGTCGTCGGCGGCCCCGCCGACGCCTCGGCGCCGACCGACCTCGGCGGCCTCGACGCCGTCGACGCGCCCGATGTGATCGACGCACCCGACGTGATCGACGCGCCCGCTGTGATCGACGCGGTCGATGTGCCCTTCCGCTGTACCGGCGACGCCGACTGCGCGGGCAACGCCGGGGGCGCGGTCTGCGACGTCGCGGCGGGGCGCTGCGTGCGGTGCGTTCCGACGGCCGACACCTGCCCCGCGGGGCAGTTCTGCGTGGCGGGCGCCAACACCTGCGCGCCGGGTTGCCGCAACGACGAGGGCTGCGCCGCGGGCGCCGACGCCGGGACCTCCGCGGGCCTCCGCTGCGACGTCGCGACGCGCGCCTGCGTGGCCTGCCTCACCGACGCGCACTGCCCCTCCGGGACGCTCTGCGTGGGCAACCTCTGCGTCGCCGGGTGCAGCGCCACGCGCGCCTGCGCCGCGGGCCAGGAGTGCTGCTCGGGCGCCTGCGTCGACACCCAGACCAACATCGCCGCGTGCGGCGCCTGCGACCGGCGCTGCGTCGTGCCCAACGGCGCCTCGGCCTGCCTCAACGGCAACTGCACCGTCGCGATGTGCACGGCCCCCAACGCCGACTGCGACGGCCTCGCCGCCAACGGCTGCGAGGCCAACACCCAGAGCGACGCGCTGCACTGCGGGAGCTGCGCGACGGCCTGCGCCGCGCGGGCCAACGCCACGGTGACCTGCACTGCTGGGGCCTGCGTTCACACCTGCGCGACGGGCTTCGCCGACTGCAACAACGACCCGAGCGACGGCTGCGAGGTCGACGTGCGCGTGAGCGCGACCCACTGCGGCGGCTGCGGCCGGGCGTGCGCCCCGCCCAACGCGACGGGCGTCTGCGCGGCGGGCGCGTGCACCGTCGGAGCCTGCGCCGCGGGCTTCGGCGACTGCGACGGCAACGCGAGCAACGGCTGCGAGGTCGACACCCGCGCGAGCGCCTCGCACTGCGGCGCCTGCGGGATGGCCTGCCCGGCGCCCGCGAACAGCGTGCCCGCGTGCGTGGGCTCGACCTGCCTGCGCACCTGCGCGGTGGGCTTCGACGACTGCGACCTCGTCGACGCCAACGGCTGCGAGACCAACCTGCGCACCAGCAACGCGCACTGCGGGCGCTGCGGGCAGGCGTGCTCGCGGCCCAACGGATCGGCGACCTGCGTGAGCGGCGGGTGCACGCTGACGGCCTGCGCGATGGGCTTCGGCGACTGCGACGCCGACGCGTCGAACGGCTGCGAGGCGAACACCGGCACGAGCGCGGCGCACTGCGGGATGTGCGGCCGGGCCTGCGCGGCGCCGGCCCACGCGAGCGCGGTGTGCGCGGCGGGCGCGTGCGGCTTCGCGTGCAACCCGGGCTACGGCGACTGCGACGGCGACGCGAGCAACGGCTGCGAG
>JAQBQI010000377.1 GCA_028287085.1 Myxococcaceae bacterium | reverse complement strand
GGCGGGGCGGTCAGTTCCAGGCCCCCACTTCAGCGGTTGCAGGCCCGCCAGGGCCGCCCGCAACCGCGGAGTGGGCGGCGACGTCCCCGGGCGGCGCCCGCCTCTCACTTCACGCCGCCGCGGTCGTCGACCGCCCCCGCCCGCCCCGGTGATACCGTCGCGCGCTCCTCCCCCATGCTCGTCCTCCTCGCCCAGCTCCACTGCGCCATCGAGCTCGTCCCCGCGACCGAGCCCTCTGCCCGCGCGCTCGCGCCCGTCCCGGCCGCGGAGCAGTCCGCCGCGGGCACCGAGCACGTCTTCGACTACGTCGACGCGCTCTCCGGCGAGCGCCTCTCGCCCGGCGACGTCGGCGCCCTCGTGCCCATCGCCTACGGCCCGTCGGGCGCGCTCGCCACCCGCGTCCGCGAGGACGACGAGGCCGGCGCGCCCATCCGCCGCTTCATCGCGCTGCCCCCCGACGGCGAGTACACCGTGCGCGTCGACGGCCTCGGGTCGCGCCGCTACTTCGGCTGCGAGGCCCGCCTCCCCGCCGCCGGCGACGGACCGCGCCGCGTGCGCATCACGCTGCTCCCGCGCGCCCGCGACGTGTCGCTCACCGCGGAGATCGAGCGCGGCGACGCGCGGCGCGAGCTCACCCCGATGGGCCTGCGCGAGGTCGAGCTCCGCCCCGACGCCCGCAGCGAGCGCGAGCTCGAGGTCGTCCGCGGAACCTGCTCCGGCGAGCGCCCGCCCCGCGGCTCGCACTGGTGCGTGCTCTCGCTGGCCGCCGAGCCCGGCGCCGTCGGGCTCACCGCGCGCGCGCCCGCCTTCGGCCTCGCGTCGATGTCCGTCGCGATGACCGACCCGGCGCGCAGCGTCGCCGTGAGCGCGCGCTACCCCGGCCACCTGCTCGGGGCCTTCTCGCTGCGGCTCGGCGCGGCCATCGGCCTGCTGCACGGCGACGGGCCGGGCGCGACCGTCGCGGTCGACGTTCCGACGCGCAGCGAAGCAACGGGCGGGACCTGCCCGGCGGGAGACACCTGTCTCCGCGGTCTCGTGCACCTCGGCGCCACCTACGGCAGCTACCGCCGCGACACCGAGCTCGTCGGACCGACCACCCAGGTGACGCCCGACGGCGAGACGAGCGCCACCTACGGGCTGCTCGAGGCTGGCGCCGGTGTCACGGTGGCCCCCGGCGGCACAGGCGACCGCCTGCGCCTGACGGGCATCCTGGCGGGGGTGCTGGCCGCGCGCACCGAGGAGCGCCGCGCCAACAACGCCCTGCTCTCGGAGGGCTCGTCGCGGCTCGGGCTCGTGGGCGACGTGCTCGCCAGCGTGCGCTTCGCGGGCCCGTGGACGGTCTTCGCGGGCCTGCGCGCGCTGTGGCTCCCGTCGGTCGGAGCGCGCGGCCGGCAGTTCAGCTACCTGGGCGCGGCGCCCGTCTCGGCGGAGACGGCATCGCTCGTGCAGCTCGGCCTGCTCATCGGACTCGGAGTAGACCCATGACTTCCCTCTCGCGCGTGTGGATCCGTCTCGGCGCCTCGCTGCTGGTCGTCGGCGCGGCCGCGGGGGTCTTGCACGCGTGCAGCGACAGCGACGCGGCGACCGGCCTCCTGGAGACGCCCGACGCGGGCGCGGTGACGCCCTCCCGCCAGCCGTGCCGGGTGACGGCCAACTGCGAGGCGCGCAACGAGGTGTGCGTGCGCACGGGCGCGGCCGAGCAGGGCATGTGCGTGCCGCCGACGGGAACCTGCGACCCCGAGGCGACGATCGAGGGCCAGTGCTACCCCGACGCGCGCTGCGACGTCTCCGCGCGGCGGCCCGACGGTCAGGGGAGCTGTTCGTTCCAGTCGCCCGCGCGGGCGGTGTTTCCGGCGGTGGAGGCGCGCATCCTGCTCGACGCGCCGCGGCCCGAGAGCGAGCTCTTCCCGACGTCGGGCTTCTCGTTCCAGTGGCAGCCGCTGCGGGGCGTGGCGGGGGCGGTGACGGTGGCGATGGTGACGCGCGCGCCGCCGACCTTCGACCCGGCGAGCGGGCGCATCAGCAACCGCGGCGACGTGGTGTGGGCCTGGTCGACGGCGGAGACGGGCAACACCGCGGAGGACACGCGCGCGGTCGACGGCACGGTGCCGGTGCGCTTCGGCCGCGCGGGCCTCGGCCGCGACGGGAGCTTCGGCCCGGCGTGGGGCCGCGACTCGCTCGACGCCGGCGCGTACTGGTGGTTCGTGTACGCGATCGTGCGGGGCGAGGTGGTGGCGACGAGCGTGGCGCAGAGCTTCGTGGTGGGCGCGGCGCCGGCGCGGCCGGTGTCGTGCGACCCCGACGCGGGGGCGGGGGCGTGCGTGGGTCCGGGCGAGCTGCCCGAACTCTTCGAGTGCTACCAGTCGCAGTGCCGGCGGCGCTGCGCGTCCGACCTCGACTGCCGCGCGGCGGGCACGAGCTGCCGCTTCGAGGACACCGTGATCGCGTCCGCGGGCGTGCGCCGCGGGGCCTTCTGCGCGACGGTGGCCAACCCGATGACGGGCGACGCGGGCGCGACGGGCGACGGCCCGCGCTGAGCGGCTGTCGCGTCAGCCCACGCGCTCGAGCACCAGCGGGACGGCCTCCACCTCGCCGTCGCCGATCTGCACGGCGCGGGTGAGGCGCTCGATGGCGCGGTCGGCGCTCGCGGCGTCGCGGGCGTGCACCCACGCGATGGCGTCTCCCGCCGAGAGCCTGGCGCCGACGTTGTGCTCGAAGACGAAGCCCACCGCGGGGTCGATGCGGTCGGTGGTGCGCGCGCGGCCGGCGCCCATCTCGACGCCGGCGATGCCGACCGCGTGGGTGTCGACGGCGAGGACGGTTCCGGCGGTCGCGGCGCGGAAGGGCACGCGCACCGGGGCGACGGCGAACACCGACAGATCATCGACCGCGCGGGGATCGCCGCCCTGCGCCGCGACCATGGCGCGGGCGACCCTGGCGGCCGAGCCGTCGGCGACGGCGGCGAGGAGCATGGCGCGCGCGGCGGCCTCGTCGGCGGCGACGCGACCCATGACGAGCATGGAGGCGCCGAGCACGAGGGTGACCTCGCGGAGGTCGTCGGGACCGCGGCCGTGGAGCAGCTCGAAGGCCTCGATGGTCTCGAGGGCGTTGCCGACGGTGCGGCCGAGGGGGCGGTCCATGCGGGTGAGCCAGGCGACGCAGTCTTTGCCGCCGCCGCGGGCGACGTCGACGAGGTTGCGGGCGAGGGCGCGGGCCTGGTCGGGGGTCTTCATGAAGGCGCCGCTGCCGAACTTCACGTCGAGCACGAGGCCGTCGATGCCCTCGGCGAGCTTCTTGGAGAGGATGCTCGCGACGATGAGCGGGATCGACTCGACGGTCGCGGTGACGTCGCGCAGGGCGTAGAGGCGCTTGTCGGCGGGGGCGAGCTCGGCGGTCTGCCCGATCATGCAGGTGCCGACGTCGCGCACGAGCTCGCGGAAGCGGGCGATGCTGAGGTCGACGGAGAAGCCGGGGATGGCCTCGAGCTTGTCGAGGGTTCCGCCGGTGTGGCCGAGGCCGCGGCCGGAGATCATGGGGACGGCGACGCCACACGCGGCGACCATGGGGGCGAGGGCGAGGGAGACCTTGTCGCCGACGCCGCCGGTGGAGTGCTTGTCGACCTTGCGCGCGGGGATGTCGGAGAGGTCGACGACGGTGCCCGAGTCGCGCATGGCGAGGGTGAGGGCGACGGTCTCGTCGGGGGTCATGCCGCGGAAGAAGACGGCCATCGCGAAGGCGGTCATCTGGTAGTCGGCGACGTCGCCGCGGACGAAGCCGGCGATGAGCTGGGCGATGTCGTCGCGGGTGAGGGCGAGGCCGTCGCGCTTGGCGGCGATGAGTTCGGGGGTGGTGCGTGCCATGGAGGCCGCGGACGCTACCACCGGGCGCGGGGGGTTGTCGGCGGCGGAGGCCGTGGGGTAGGGTGGCGGCGCGTCGACAGCGAACTGATCGGGGTTCGTCTAATGGCAGGACGCGGGTTTTTGGTACCCGCTACGGGGGTTCGAATCCCTCACCCCGAACCCGAATCTCAGCGGAGATCCCGGGCCTTCTCGCAAGGCCCCTGTTCGCTTCGGGACCACCGGCGCACGGCGAACCAGCACGCGGCGCTCCAGGTCGCGCCGAAGATCCACCCCGCGAGCACGTCGCTCGGGTAGTGGACGCCCAGGTACACCCGGCTGAAGCCGACGCCGAGGGTGAGCAGCACCGCGAGCGACAGCAGGTAGACCCGCGAGAGCCGCGTCGGTTCGCCCTCGGCCAGCAGCGCCGCGAGCGTCAGGAAGGTCACCGCCGACATCGCCGCGTGGCCGCTCGGGAAGCTCGAGGTGTAGACGAAGCTGCCGTGCGGCACGAGCTCGGGTCGGGGCCGCGCGAAGGCGTGCTTGAGCGCCTGGCAGAGCAACAGACCGCCCGTGACGGTGGTCGCGATCACCGCGGCGGTCGAGCGACGGCGCCGGATCAGCAGGAAGCCCACCGTCGAGAGGGTCAGGAGCATGACGGTCCAGCCGCTGCCCATCCCCGAGAGGTCGCGCATCGCCTCTTCGAGCCAGCGCGGACCCAGCGGGTCGGACAGGTTCGCCGGGTCGCGCAACGCCAGCAGCACGCGCTCGTCGAAGCGGCGGGCCTCGCCTTCCCACACCTCGCTCGCGACCCCGAGAAAGGCCGCGACGCCGGCCGCCACCAGCGCGGCGGGCACGAGCGCACGCCTCCAACCTGGGTGACGCGGAGAGGGCGGCGGCGGCCCCAGGGACGCTACGGGGGAGACGCGCATGAGGGTCGTCGAAGCATAGGCTCGGAGGTCCCGACGGGGAGCGGGTGACCCGCCTGGAGTCGATCCGATCGCAGCGACGACCGCGACGTCGTCGGGCGCTACGGGGTCTTCAATCCCCGCGGCACATGCGCCGGCCGTCGCGTGACTTGCAGCGGAGGTGGTCGGCGCAATCGCCGTCGTCGTCGCAGGGCTGCCAGCAGATGCGCCCCTCGCAGTAGGCGCCCGACGGGCAGTCGCGGTCGCTCGCGCAGCCCGACGTGCACATGCCGCGGCCGCACTTGCCCTCGGCGCAACAGTAGAGCCCCGCGCCGCCGCAGACGCCGTCGGACCGGCAGTCGTCGCCGAGGCCCGCCGTGCAGCCCGAGAGGAAGAGAAACCCGATCGCGATCGCCGCGGTCCAGGCGCGCATGGGGGGGCTCGCGCTCACAGCGCCAGCGCGCGGAAGTAGAGCGTCGTCGAGGCCTTCACGTCGAAGGAGCTCGGGCGCGTCGGGGACGCCGGGACCCGCATCCCGACCTTGAAGTGGCCGGAGACGAGCGCCGCGTTGATGGGCGCGAGCTCCGCGCGGGTCGCCGTGACCTGCACCGCGATGGGGCCGGCCCCGGTGGGCATCACCGCGGTGCCGACGTTGACCGTGACCGCCGACGTGGCGAGGTACACGACCGCCGTGCCGGCGAAGATCTGCTCGAAGCCGGTGACGCCGCGCGAGTCGCTGGCGAGGGTGAAGGTCATGCGGTCGAGCACCACGGCGGCCGGGTCGCGCCCGAGCGAGGTGCGGGCGTCGCGCAGGAAGGCCGCGTAGGGGTTGCCCGACTCGGTGTCGATGTCCTTGTCCGAGTCGAAGGCGTCGTTGCGGACGTCGCCGTCCTTGAACTTGTCCAGCCGCACGTTGACCGGACCCGAGTACCCCGCCGTGTTCAGGTCTGTGGTGCCGTCGTCGCCGCAGCCCGCCGCCATCGCCGCCATCGCCATCCCGATCATCGCCGTCTTCGTCGTCATCGATGTCTCCGTCCTCTTCCTTCGCACTACCATCAGGAGGAGCGCCGCGGCGCCCCACCACGCCGCCGAGGGCGCCCGTACCGGCCCCGCCGCGCGGCAGCCGCACCCGCCCTGCATCGGCTCGCCGCCCACCGTCCCCGCGCCCGCCGCGTCGCCCGCCACGCCGCCGTCGTAGTTGCCGCACTGGTTGCGCCGGCAGGTCGTGCCCGCCGGGCAGGTGCGGGTCGCGCAGTCGTCGCGCACGCACAGTCCCGCCGAGCTCTCGTCGCAGAACTCCCCCTCGGCGCAGCTCAGGCCGGCGCAGAGCGGGACGCAGTAGGCCTCGCCCTCGATGAGCCGGCACGTGGTGCCCGGGCGCGGGCACTTGAAGCCGAGCTCGGGGTAGTAGACGCAGCGCTCGGTCACGCAGGCGCCGTCGATGCACGCGCCGCCGCTGCACGCGCAGCCGCCGTCGGCCGTCGCGGTCGGGCCGTCGGTCGGGGCCGGGCCGTCGCCCGTGCCCGTCGTCGGGGCGTCCGTCGCGGACGGCCGATCGGAG
>JAQBQI010000361.1 GCA_028287085.1 Myxococcaceae bacterium | reverse complement strand
GCGTGCCCGCGTCGCGCGCGGGCCGCGGCTGCGCGTAGGCCTCCACGCACCCCGCGAGCAGCACCGCCGCCAGACCGAGCCGCGCGCCCGCCACGCCGCTCAGACCTTCGTGAACGCGAAGCCCGCGTCGCCCACGTCGACCCGCACCGTGTCGTTGGGCTTGTACCCGCCGCGCAGCAGCTCCTCGGCGAGCGGGTCTTGCAGCTGCTTGAGGATCACCCGCTTCAAGGGCCGCGCCCCGTAGGCCGGGTCGTAGCCGAGGTCGGTGAGCAGGTCGCGCGCGGGGTTGGTCACCTCGAGGTTGATCTGGTTCTCCTTCAACAGCTTGCCCAGGCGCTTCAGCTGGATGTCGACGATGCCGCGCAGCGCCACCTTGCTCAGGCGGTCGAAGATCAGCACGTCGTCGATGCGGTTGAGAAACTCCGGCCGGAAGTGCTTCTTCAGCTCCCCCTGGATCTCCTCGCGCAGCGACTCGTCGGAGGCGCCCTCCTCGGTGGCCTCGAGGATGCGCGGCGCCCCGATGTTGCTGGTCATCACGATGACCGTGTCGCTGAAGTTGGCGAGCTGCCCGCGGTTGTCGCTGAGGCGCCCGTCGTCCAACACCTGCAACAGGATGTTGAACGTATCGGGGTGCGCCTTCTCGACCTCGTCGAAGAGCACCACCGAGAAGGGCCGCCGGCGAATCGCCTCGGTCAGCATGCCGCCCGACTCGCTGTCGACGAAGCCCGTCGGCGAGCCGATGAGCCGCCAGACCGAGCCCTTCTCCATGAACTCGCTCATGTCGAGGCGCACCATCGCGGCCTCGTCGTCGAAGAGAAACTCCGCCAGCGCCTTGGCCAGCTCGGTCTTGCCCACGCCCGTGGGCCCGAGGCACAGGAAGCTCCCGATCGGGCGCCCCGGGTCGCGCAGCCCCACCCGCCCCCGCCGCACGGCCTTCGCGATCAGCCGCAGCGCGTCGTCCTGGCCCACCACCCGGCTGCGGATGTGGTCCTCCATCGCGAGCAGCTTCTCGGTCTCGCTCGCGAGCATCTTGCTCACCGGCACGCCCGTCCACTGCTCGACCACGCCGGCGATGCCGTGCTCGTCGACGCTCAGCTTCGAGAGCAGCTCGCCCTCCTTGGCCAGCGCCGCCTCGGCCTCGGCCAGCGTCTTCTCCGCCGCCGGCAGGTCGTTGGTCGCCAGCCGCGAGGCCGCCGCCGTGTCGCCCTGCGCCGCCGCCTTGTCGCGCTCGGCCCGCACCGTCAGGATCTTCGCCTTCGCCGCCCGCATCGCCGCGATCACGTCGCGCTGGCGGTCCCACTTCGGGCGCAGCACCTCGAGCTTCGCGCGCGTCTCGGCCAGCTCGGCCTCGACCTTCTTGCGCACCTCCACCGAGGGGCCGTCCTCCTCGTCGACGAGCGAGCGGTGCTGCGCCTCGAGCGCGCTCTGCAGGCGCGCCATCGAGTCGAGCTCGGGCGGGC
The DNA here is from genome assembly GCA_028287085.1 of Myxococcaceae bacterium. Lineage (GTDB taxonomy): Bacteria > Myxococcota_A > Polyangia > Polyangiales > SCUS01. Next base: position 2,829 of record JAQBQI010000361.1, on the reverse strand, counting down.
CCGCGTCGAGCGCGAGGCGGCACTGCGCCGCGGCCTCGTCGATGAGGTCGATGGCCGAGTCGGGCAGCTCGCGGCCGCCCAGGTAGCGCTTGCCCAGCTTCACCGCGGCCACCACCGCGGGGTCGTTGATGCGCACCCCGTGGTGCAGCTCGTAGCGCTCCACGATGCCGCGGCACATCGCGATGGCCTGCACCTCGGTGGGCGCCTCGACCACCAGCATCGCGAAGAGCCGCGAGAGCGCCGCGTCGGCCTCGAAGGTCTTCTTGAAGGCGCCCGGCGTGGTGGTGCCGATGATCTGCACCTCGCCGCGGCCGAGCGCGGGCTTCAGCAGGTCGGCGGGCCCGCCCCCGTTGCCCGGGTTGTTGAAGAGGCTGTGCAGCTCGTCGACGAAGAGGATCACCTCGCCGTCGAGCGCGCTCGCCGCCGCCAGCACGGCGCGCAGGCGGTCTTCCATCTCGCCGCGCAGGCGCGCGCCCGCCACCAGCAGCCCGAGGTCGAGCTGCATCAGGCGCTTCTTGCGCAGCGGGGCCGGCACGTCGCCGCGGCCGAGGCGCGCCGCGAGCGCGTACACGATGGCCCGCTTGCCGACGCCCGCCTCGCCGACCAGCACGGGGGAGTTCTTCTGCCGCCGCGCGATCACCTGGAGCAGCCGCCGCAGCTCGACGTCGCGGCCGACGATGGGGTCGAAGCGGTCTTTCGCCGCCTCGGCGATGAGGTCGCGGGTGTACTTGGCGAGCACGTCGCCGGTCGCCCCGCCGCCCGATCCGCCGCCGCCGCCCGGGGTGGGCACGCTCGGCCCCACGACGGCGTCGGTCGAGGCCATCGAGTCGGGCAGGCCCTTGAGCGCGGCGCGCACCTTGGGCTCGTCGACGTCGAGCGCGCGCAGCACCGCGCCCGTGAGCCCGGTGACCTCGTTGACGATCGCGATGAGCAGGTGGCGCACCCGCACCGGGCTCGCGTCGCGCGAGGCCTCGGACTCGGCGCGCGTGGTCAGCCCCAGCAGCCGCGGCGAGAGGAAGGCCACCGCGCCGGGCACCTGCGGGATCTTCCGCAGCACGGCCTCGACCTCGAACATGAGGTCGCCCGGGTCGACGCCCGCGAGTTCGAAGGCCTTCTGCACCAGCGGGTCGCGGTCGAGCAACCGGAACAGGAGGTGTAGCGTCTCGACCTCGGCGTGCGAGCGCTCGTCGGCGAGGCTCTGCGCCCCGGCGAGGGCGGCCTTCGCGTCGGGGCCGTACCCATCGAGTTTCCAGCTGCGGGTGGTGTTGCTCATCGGGGCGCGCAAACTACCACGCGCCCCCGCCCGATCTACGGCGCCGCGCGCAGGTCGTACGGGAACATCTCCACCCCGACCGCCGCCGCCGTGCCCCCGCGCGCCTCGCCCGCGAGGTCGTAGCGCCGGATGCCCGCGCCCGCGTGCCCCGCCCCCTCGCCCGGGTCGCCGACGTAGACCGTGTCGCCCAGCACCACGGGCACCGCGCCGCTCCACACCCCGCGCTGCATCAGCACCCGCGCCGCCCCGCTGCGCCGGTCGTAGCGGACGATGCGCGTCACGTCGATGTCGCGGCCCTCGCGCCGCTCGCCCACGACCTTGAGCACCATCACGTCGTCGTCGACGACCGCGAGCCCGTCGATGTTGCCGCGCACCGCCGCGGGCAGGTCGTCGTCGCGCAGCACCACCGTCGCGACCGGCGCATCGCCGCGCAGGTCGAGCTCCACCACGCCGCCGTCGCCGACGCGCGAGTACCACCCGATCATGGCGATCCGCACGACCCCGTCGCGCACCGGCACCATCGCGCCGATCGGATCGGCGAAGGGCAGCTCGAGGGTCGCCGTCACCGCGAGCGTGCGCGCGTCGAGCTGCACGACCAGCCCGCGCTGCGTCGGGGAGTAGGTGTCGTCGAGGCGCTGCAGCGTCACGTACACGCGGTCGCCGTGGCGGTAGAGCGCGTCGGCGTGCGGCCGCGGCGCGGCCCCGCGGTAGGGCGCGAGGTCGACGGTGCGGGTCACCTCGGCGCGCGCCACGTCGACCACCGCGAGGGCGTCGCGCTGGTAGCGCGCGACCAGCAGCGTGCGCGCGTCGAGCGCGACGACGTCGTGGGCGTTGACCTCGCCGCGGGGCTCCGCCGCCGCGCGCAGGTCGACCTGGCTCACCAGCGCCACGCGGCCGTCGCGCTCCTCCAGCAGCGTGAGGTTGTCGGCCTGGGCCGGGTCGCGGTGGAGCACCGCGATGACCTCGCCGAGCGGGCGCACCACCGTGTCGCCCGTCGCGCCGAGCGGCAGCGGGCGCGACGACCCGTCGGCCGCGACCGACCACGCCGTGCCCGAGAGGTAGTTCGACCCGATGGCGAGCACCCGCGTCGGGGCGGTGGCGGCGACGAGCGAGCGCTGCGGGAGACCAGCGGAAGGGGGCGCGGGCGGCGCGTCGGCGCACCCGACGAGCGCCGCGCAGAGGGCCGCGAGCGCGCGGTTCACCGGGCGCGCCAGTCGATGAAGATGCGCGCGGGGTCGGCGCGGTCGACGTAGCCCGCGACCACGGCGCCGGGGGCGAGCTTCACGAAGGCGCGACCCGCGAGGTACTCGCGCACCGAGACCCGGTAGGGAGCGCCCTCCGCCGGGCTCACGTCGAGGTCGAGCTCGACGCGCTGAAACTGCACGCTCGACGAGTTCGTGCGGACGTTGAACCCGCCCGGCGCGCTGCGGTAGTCGCGCACCGTGAGCCGCGCCGGGATGCCGCTCGCGGCCAGCTCGCGCGGGGGCGGCCGCAGCGCCGCCGCGTTGCGCGCGAGCAGCAGGCCGAAGACCCCGCAGAGCACCGCCGAGACGCCG
>JAQBQI010000295.1 GCA_028287085.1 Myxococcaceae bacterium | reverse complement strand
CCGTCGCCTCGGCCATCGTCGGCGGCGTCGCCCTGGCCCCCTCCGCCGCGCTCCCGGCGCGCGTCGTCGGAGCCGTCGTGCTCGCGGGCCTCGCCCTCGTCGCGCTCGCGTTCAAGCTCCCGCCCGTGGCGTCGGGCCTCGTCGGCGCCCTCGGCCTGATCGCAATCGCCTCGGCGCTCGGCGGCGCCATCGGGTCGCGCATCGAGGCCGCCGGCCACCTCGCCGCCGTCGCCCTCGTCTCGTCGGCCGTCGACCTCTGGAGCGTCACCTCGCCGGCGGGCCCCACCCACCGCATCGTGCAGTCGCCCGCGCTGCTGCGGCTGCTCACGGTGAGCGTCGCGATCCCGCCGCACCGCGACCCGGTGCCCGCCATCGGCTTCGGCGACGTCGTCTTCGTCGCGCTCTACCTCGCCGCCGCCGCGCGCTTCGCCCTGCCGCGCGCCCGCATGGTCGCCGCCCTCTGGGCGGGCATGTTCGCGGCCGGCGCGCTCGCCTACGCGCTCGAAGGCCCGGTGCCCGCGCTGCCGCTGATCGGCCTGATGGTACTGGCGACGCAGCCCATGGCGCGCGATGTTCCGCAGGCCGATCGGCGGGCCACGCTGCTCGCCGCGGCGATGCTGGTCGCCTCGGTGGCCCGCGCCTGCACGCGCTGATCGGAGAGAACGGGAGCCGCCGATGTTCGCTGCCTGGGGTCGATGGGTCTACGCGCACCGCCGCGCGGTGCTGGCGGTGAGCGCGGCCTTCCTCGTCGCCTCGCTCGCGGCGCTGCTCGTCGGGGGGCGGCTCACCACCGGGCGCATCCACGGCATCGAGGGCGACACCGCCGCCGAGCTCGTCGACCGCGAGCTGCCGCAGGCCGGCGCCTCGGGCCTCACCGTCGTCTTCGGCCACGCCGAGTGGACCACCGAGGACCCCCGCTTCCAGGACGCCGCGCGCGCGGCGCTGGGCCGGCTGCGGCGCGACCCCTCGGTGCTGCGCGCGCGCTCGCCCTTCGACGACGACGTCTCGACCGTCGAGGCCTCGACGATGATGTCGCTCGACTCGCACCACGCCATCGCCACCGTCGCCCTGCGCCCCGCCGCCACCGCCGACACCCGCGGGTACCCCGCGCTCCGGCGCACCCTCGGGGGCGGGCCCCTCGAGGTCACGGTCACCGGCGTCGGGGCCTTCCGCGCCGACCTCGACGCGGTGCTCGAGCGCGACCTCCAGCGCGCCGAGGCGCTCTCCGCGCCGCTCACCCTCGTCGTGCTGCTCGCGGTCTTCGGCTCGCTCGTCGCCGCCCTGCTGCCCGCGGGCATCGGCGCCCTCGCCGTCGCCGCGGGCGTCGCCGCCGTGATGCTGCTCTCGTGGCGCATGGAGGTCGCGCAGTACGCCGTCAACGTCGTGTCGCTCGTCGGCCTCGGCGTCGCGATCGACTACTCCCTCTTCATGGTCAACCGCTTCCGCGAGGAGCTCGACCGGGAGCGGTCCGTCGAGGACGCCGTCGCGGCCACCGTCGCCACCGCGGGGCGCGCCGTCGCCTTCTCGGGCCTCGCCGTGGTCATCGGCCTCTCCGGGCTCTTCTTCTTCCGCGGCTCGTACCTCGCGTCGCTCGGCCTCGGCGGCACCCTCGTCGTCGCCTTCGCCGCCCTCTACGCGCTCACCTTCCTGCCCGCCCTGCTCGCCGTGCTCGGACCCGACGTCAACCGCGGGCGCATCGGGCGCGGCGCGCAGACCCACAGCCGCGGCTTCTGGAAGGCGCTCGCCACCCGGGTGATGCGCCGCCCGGTCGCCGTGCTCGTCCCCACCCTCGCGCTGCTGCTCGTGCTCGGGCACCCCTTCCTCAAGCTCAACGTCGCGATCCCCGACTTCGGGGTGCTGCCCGCGAGCACCGAGACGCGGCGCGGCCACGCCCTGCTCACCGAGCACTTCGCCGAGCGGGCCGCCACGCGCGTGGTGCTGGTCGCGCGCTTCCCCGGCGCGCCGCTCGCCCGCCGCGACCGCGTGCTCGCGCTCCGGGCGCTGAGCGTGCGGGTGGCCGCCATCCCCGGCGTCGACCGCGTCGAGAGCCTCGTCGACCTCGACCCCGCCCTCGAGCCCGACGCCATCGCCGACGTGGTCATGGACCCGGCGCAGCGCACCGAGGGGCACCAGCTCTTCGTGCGCGACACCGTCGGCGCCCACGTCGTGGTGCTCTCCGCCATCACCGAAGCTCCGCCCGCCTCGGAGGCCGCGCGCGCGATCGTGCGGGCCGTGCGCGCGCAGCGGCGCGTCGCCGACGGCCAGCTCCTCGTCACCGGCCAGACCGCCATGGACCTCGACACCGCCAGCTACCTGCGCGCCCGCGTCGGGCCCGCGCTCGGCTTCGTCGTGGTGATGACCATGCTCGTGCTGCTCGTGCTGCTCGGCAGCGTCGCGCTCCCGATCAAGGCCGTGCTGATGAACCTGCTGTCCATCACCGGCTCCTTCGGCGCGCTCGTCTGGATCTTCCAGCAGGGCCACCTCGCGCACCTCCTGAAGTTCACGCCGGGGCCGATCGACCCGTCGCTGCCCATCGTGATGTTCTGCGCGACCTTCGGGCTCTCGATGGACTACGAGGTGCTCATGCTCACGCGCATGCAGGAGGAGTACGCCCTGCACGGCGACAACACCCGCGCCGTGGCCGAGGGGCTCGAGCGCTCGGGGCGCCTCGTCACCAGCGCCGCGGCCATCATGGTGGCGGTCTTCTCGGCCTTCGCCATGGCCGACATCATCCTGCTCAAGGCCCTCGGCGTCGGCATGGCCCTCGCGGTCGCGCTCGACGCCACCGTCGTGCGCATCCTCGTCGTGCCCGCCACCATGCGCCTGCTCGGCGACTGGAACTGGTGGGCCCCCGAGTTCGTCCAGCGCGTCCAGCGCCGCCTCAACCGCGGCGGCCACTGACGCGGCGCTTCAGCGCAGGCCGTAGACGTTCAGCCGGTTGGAGAAGGTCGCCATGTACACGCGGCCGTCGGCCACCGTGGGGAGCACGAACTTCGCGAAGTTGCCGATCGCGTCGGCCGGCGTCCGCTCGCTGTTCCAGATCTCGCGGCTGACCCTGGAGGCGTCGAAGGCGCGCAGCACGCCGGGCACCACGCGCATGTTCGCGTCCATGTCGATCGGGATCGACGCCCACACCACCCCCGAGCCCGCGGCGCTGCCGTTGGAGGAGAGCGAGAGCATGCCGCCGGGCATCCCTTCGCCCGCGCGCTCGGCGCTCACGGCGGCCGGCGTGGTCGTGAAGCGCGCGCCGTCGAAGCGGTAGGCCTTGAGGAAGTCCGACTCGCCCCAGACGTACGCGAGCGTGCCCTCGGGGGAGGCCCAGAACACCGGCGCGCCGTGGATGTTGCTGTACTCCTCGTTGTCGGTCGCGAGGAACTGCTGCCGGATCTGCGTGTCGCCGGCCATGTTGAAGTGGCCCATGCTCCCGCGCTCGAAGAGGTAGAGCCGGCCCTGCTTCGACCCGACGAGCGCGAGCGTGGTGCCCGGGATGAGCTCGACGCCGGTGGAGCCGAAGTCGTAGTCCCGCTCGTTGAGCGACGACTGGTTGTAGGGCGTGAACCAGTCGACCATGGTGAGCGCCGAGCCCGCGCGGCGCAGGCGCACGGCGCTGTTGCCCATCTGCGGCGGCGTCGCCATCGGGTCGAAGGTGCCGTTGCCCGAGGCGTAGTAGAGGTCGCCCATCGCGTCGGCGGCGAGGCCCATGCCCGACTGCCAGATCCCGCCGCTCTCGCCGTCGGCGGTGTTGTTGTAGACCACCGCCTGGCGCATCGTGGCCGCGTCGTAGCCGAGGATCCACCCGTGGTAGGGCTCGCGGTCGCAGTGGCTGGCGAAGGCCATGTAGACCGTGCCGTTGGAGAGCGTCAGGCCGGGGCGCGAGTGCTGGTGCAGCGGGTCGAAGGCGAGGGTGCCGTCCTCGCTGCCGGCGCCGGTGCCGGGCACGCTCGCGGTGATCACGGTCGGTCCGCCGAAGCGCTCGGCGCCGGTCGCGAGGTCGAGCGCGTGCAGGCGGTGGACGTACGCGCCGGCCTCCTTCGACTTGGCCTCGACGTAGATCGTCGCGGTCGCGAGGTCGATGACGGGCGTGGCCGTGATGCCGATCTCCGGGGACATGTCGACGCACGGCGCGGGGTCGCCGACGTCCTCGTTGGGCACGCTGGGGCCGAGGTTCATCGACCAGAAGGGCGCGCTCACGGAGGGGTCGGCGGCGTCGAAGGCGTAGACCATGTTGTGCGCCGTCGCGACGACGACGACGGGGCGCGCGCCGCGGCCGGGGATGTTCACCGACGGCACGTAGAGGGGCTGGGCGTAGATCTGCCCGACGACGGCGCGCGAGAAGAGCAACCCGAAGCGCGGCGACGACACGGTGGCGACCGTGAGGGCCGTCTCGCGGGTGTTCGTGGCGCTGCGCTCGTTGTCGTTGCGGTTGGTCCAGACGGCGACGGACGCGGAGGAGGGGGGGACGTCGGCGGCGGCGGGCGCGTCGCCGGGTGGTCGCGCGTCGGCCGCGCCGAGGTCGGACGCGGCGCCGTCGGCGGCGGTGACGTCGGGGGTGCCGGCGTCGGTGCGCGTCGGCGCGTCGGCGCCCTCGCACGCGACGAGCCCGAGGGAGGAGAGAAGCGCGAACCTCGAGGCGTGTCGTAGCTGCATTGCTGCTTCCTGCGTGGGGTCATGGCGCCGCGGCGTCGAGGCCCCCGCGTGACCGGGCGCGAGCGCACAGGTGGGTCGCATCGCCGCGGGCCGTCGCGTGGTGGTCGCGGTGCTTATCCGCGACGTCGATGGGGGCGCGCAAGTTGCTCGACGGCGTCGCGGCACCGCAGCGGTGCGACAGGAGCGACGACCATGAGCCAGAGCGCGAGTGACCAGGGCCGGAGCGACGACGTGGCCCCCGAGAAGAAGATCGAGGACCTCTACGCGCTGATCGAGGGCATCGACATCGCGATGATGACCACGCGTCTGCCCGACGGGCAGCTGGTGTCGCGGCCGATGTCGACGCAGAAGCGCCGCCCCGACGTGCACCTCTGGTTCGTGGCGGTGAGCGGGTCTCACAAGATCGACGAGATTCGCGCCGACCCGCACGTGAACCTCGGGTATTTCAAGGACTTCGAGTGGGTCTCGGTGAGCGGGCAGGCGACGCTGACCAACGACCGCGAGAGCATCCGCCGGCACTACCAGCCCGACTGGAAGGCCTGGGTGGAAGACGAGGGCGGCGAGATGAACGGCGGCCCCGACGACCCCCGCTTCGTGCTCATCGAGGTGCGCGCGCTCGGCGTGACCTACTTCAAGCGCACCGACCCGCGCCCCGTGGTGATGTTCAAGGTGCTCGCGGCGATGGTCACGGGCAGCACCCCCGACGTGGGGGAGACGCGTCACCTCGACGGCTCGGAAATGCCCACGAACAAGGGCCGTTGAGCTGCCGCGGGGGGCCCCCGCGAGGTACAATCCGGGCCATGGAGAGCCGCTGTCCGATCTGCAAGGCCGCCGTCCGCGCCGGCCGTCCCGCGAACCCCGCCGCGCCCTTCTGCTCCGCGCGCTGCCGCGACGTCGACCTCGGTCGATGGCTCGACGGCGCGTACAGCATCCCGGTGCGCGACGAGCTGCCCACCGAGGAGGAGCTCGCGCTCGCCTCGGCGCGCAACCCCGACCCCCGGCGTGTGTCGTGAGCCGCGCCCGCGCGCTCGCCCCCGCCGTCGTCCTCGCCCTCGCCGCGGTCTGCGCGGGCGCCGAGGCCCCTGCGCAGAGCCTGCTCTCGCACGACTGGCTGGTGCTCCAGCCCGAGCTCGGCCTCTCGTACGCCAACGTCGTCGCGTTCAACAACGACGGCCTCTTCCCGTCGGCGTCGAGCACCAGCGGCCTCGGCCCGCGCTTCGGCCTGCTCGCCGGCATGCGCTTCGGCCCGGTGACCTTCGGCGCCCGCGGCGACCTCGCGCGCTACGCCGCCTACGACGTCGGCGACGCCGGCCTCTTCGTCGAGCTGCGCGTCCCGGTGCCCTTCGTGCAGCCCTTCGGGCGCGTCGGCGCGGGCTACGCCTGGCTCGGCGACCTCAACCCCGACCCGCGCTACCTCGCCTGCGGCCCCACCGGGTCGGGCGCCTCGTGCCCGAAGGTGTCGGGCTGGTTCGCCTCGGTGGGCGGCGGCCTCGACCTCGCCGTCAGCAGCCATTTCACGCTCGGCGCGAACCTCGACGTGACCTTCCTCAACCTCACGCGCGCGTCCTCGCCGACCAGCGTGATGTTCACCAACACCGGCGACAGCGTCGGGCTCCAGGTGACGCTGGGCCTGCACGCCGCGCTGCGCATCTGAGCGACCGTCGCTGCGTTTGCGACGTCGGGCGGTTCGTGCCGAGGGGCTGAAGCCCTATCGTTTCTACACATCTTGATGGAGGGGGAGCCGCGTGGGTCGCCGCCCACTTCGCGGTTGCGGACGGCCCG
>JAQBQI010000271.1 GCA_028287085.1 Myxococcaceae bacterium | reverse complement strand
GCGCAAGGGTCGCAAGGATGAGAAGGAGGACGAGGGCGAGGGCGAGGGCGAGGGCGAGGGCGAGGGCGAGGAGTTCTCAGGATCTGAGCCTCTGAAAGCTCATCCCTTCTCATCCTTGCGACCCTTGCGCCCTTGCGGTTCGTTCTCCCTCACCGCCCGCGGGCCGCCGCGACCCAACCGCAACAACGACCGCGCGAATCAGTCGAGTGAGATCTTCAGCCCCAGCTCGGACTTCATGCGCAGCAGGGCCTCGGCGTTGCCGCGCGCGTCGTCGACGGGGTGGTGCGTGTGGGCCGTCCGGCGCAGGTGCTTGAAGCTCACGAAGGTGTCCTTCGCGAGTCCCTTGTAGAGCGAGCCGAGGTTCTGCGAGCTGTGCCCGAAGGGGTTCGCGCCGCCGAAGCGGTGGAAGTAGTAGTTGATGAAGCCCCAGTCGAAGCCGTTGTTGTCGGAGACGAAGATCGGCCGGCGACCGGCGTGCGCCGCCACCCACGCGCCGAAGCGGGCCATCACCTCCGCCGGGTCGTCGAAGGCCATCGTCTCGTCGCGGGAGTGGCCGCTGACGGCGAGGGCCGCGGCGATCCACTGCTCGCTGACGGGGCGGAGCCGCCCGTAGAAGGTCTGGTCGAGCGCGGGCGTCACCAGCACCGCGCCGAAGGAGACCATGGAGTAGAGCCCCGGCGCGGGGCCGTCGGCCTCGATGTCGACCATCACGTAGCTCATCGCCCGACCGTACCCGAAGCCCGCTGCCCTCGCGCCTGCGCCAGCCTGCGCCACCGCGTGAGGCGCCGTTGAACACCCCGTCGCCACCGCGCATCTCGTCTTCCGTCGATCGCCTGCGCGCGCCGCGGGGCACGCGCCTTGCGCTCGCTCCCCCGTTTCGTCCCCTTCCGCGGAGGCCGTTGCGATGCGTTGCCGTGCTGCCCTTCTCCTCGTCGCGCTCGTCTTCCCGTCGGTGGCGCGCGCCGATCCGCCGCGGCGGCGCGTCGTCCGCGACTACTTCCGCCGCACGGTGTCGGTCGGCGCGAGCCTCGGCGTGGGCTCGCCGCTCGGGCTCACCGGGGGCTTCGTCGAGCTGCGCCCGTGGCGCGCGCTGGGCGCGTCGGTGGGCGGCGGCGTCGGCGGCAACTTCGGCCCTTCGGTGATGGCCACCGTGCTCGTCTCCCCCGTGGGGACGCGCCGCTGGGCCCTCGACCTCGAGGCCTCGCTCGCGCACCACGTCTCCTACGCGGCGGGGCGCACCCTCGACGACGGGCGCGCGCTGCCCGGCTCGTCGAACTGGGTCGGCCTCGGCGTGGCGAGCGAGTGGCGGCCGACCCGCGGCCTCCTGCTGCGCGTCGCGGTGGGCCGCGCGTGGCTGCTCGACACGGGCGCCTACGGGGTGCTGCGCGAGCGCGAGCTGCCCGAGGCGCAGGAGGCCGTCGCGCTGCTGCCGGGGGCGACGCCGGTCGACGCCGCGCGCGCCGCGCTCGCGGGCGACACGCTGGGCGTCTGGTACGTGCACCTCGACCTCGCGCCGACCTGGCGCTGGTAGCGCACGAGATTGGCGTCGAGCGCCGGAAGGGCGACCGCAGGTCGCCCGTACATGGGCCCGTCGTGGTGGTCCATGTACGGGCGATCTGCGGTCGCCCTCCCGGCGCCGCTCAGTAGCGCGCCCGGATGTCGTCGAGCGTCGGCAGCGCCCGCGCGGTCGCCCGCGTCGGCGCCGTCGCGACGGTCGCTCCCTCGAAGGCAGCGACGGTGGCGAGCACCTTCTCGCTGAAGCCGCTCACCAGGTTGGTGCGCGGGTCGTCCGGGACCACCGCGCTCTTGCCCGAGCCCGCCAGGTCGACGGAGTGCACGAAGAGCGAGGGGTTCACCGTGCGCCGGTACTTCGCCACCGCGCCCGCGAGGGAGGCGGCGCCGCCCGCGCTGTTCCAGCACTGCATGTCGGAGAAGACGACGAGGCGGTCGGCCTTGATCTTCTGCTCCATCATCAGCTCCACCGCGCGGTGCGCGTTGGTCGAGTGGCCCACGTCGGTCGCCGACTGCTTGCGCAGGTTGGTGATCAGTCCGTCGCGGGTCGAGAGCGGCACCAGGGCGGCCGTCTCGCCGAACACGATCGCGCGCCCGTCGTCGGAGACGCGCTGCGCGATGGCCGCCAGCAGGTTGGCCGCCGCCTGCCGCGTCACCACGCTCTTCGCGCTCACGGGGGAGCCCATCGAGCCGGAGTTGTCCGAGGCCACCACGGTGACGCCCGGCAGCCGCGGGAGCGCCGCGGCCGAGTGGGCCAGCGCGTCCTCGAGGGCGTCGGCCGCCTTCGAGCTGAGCGCGCCCGCCGCCTCGAGCGTGAGGTACGCGCTCCAGAAGCGAAACGGGAGCTGCCGCGAGCGCGCGACCTCCTTCGGGTCGGCGATCTTGGCGAGCGCGGGCGCGAGCTCGGCGCCGCTCGCCGCGAGGTTGCGCAGGTTGCGGAGCACGGCCATGTAGCCCATCTCGGGCAGCACGGCCTCCCAGGTCGCGCGGGTGTTGCCGAACTGCGAGAGCACCACCTCCCACGGACAGTGCGTCTCGCGGATGAGGGCGCGCGCCTCGTCGTCGAGGGCGGTCTTCCGCGCGAGCCGCTGGCGGGCGGCGGCCACGGGCGTCACCGCGGGGTCGGTGATCTCGCCGGTGGTCAGGTACCGGAAGAGCGCCTGCGGCAGTCCGCGGTCGCGCGACCGGTCGATCATGCGGAGCACGTCGCGAAACGTGGGCCGCACGTCGGAGTCGTACTTCATGAGCTGCGCCTCGGAGAAGCGGCCGAAGGCGTCGGCGAGGCCCTTCTTCAGCGAGTTGGGCAGCTTCTGGCCGTGCTGGTTGGCGCCCGCGCCGCCCGCGAAGAGCGCGAGGTGGGCGGCGAAGACCTGGCGCAGCTCGTCGGCGCGCTGCACCACCTTCGGGGTGTAGGCGCGCACGAAGGGCTTCGTCGCGGGCTCGTTGGCGGCGACCGCGAGGAGCACCTGCGGCGTGGTGCGGATGTTCATCTCCGAGCGGGCCCAGAGGGCGAGCGCGAGGAGGTCGCGGGGGTTGGGGCCGCGGGCGATCTCGAGGGCGGTGTCGACCACGAGGGTGGCCTCGTCGGAGAGGCCCTCGCGGCGCGCGGCGCCGGGGGTATCGCCGTAGTAGGTGGGCTCGTTCCAGAACGAGCCGCCCACCATGGTGAGGAGCCGCAGCGAGGGGTCGCGCAGCTCGAAGGCCTCGCCGCCGGCCTTGTTGACCGTGCGATCCGGGTGGCGGACCGACGCCGCGAGGGTGCGAGAAGCGGTCATGCCGAGACGTGCCATGGGGAGACTCCTTTCGATACGGACAACGGACAACGGACAACGGGAATGAGGCCGAGGAAGGGCGCGACGGGAGCTCAGACGATGGTTCACGGAACCACTTTTTGGTTGAAGTATCCCGAAGCTGTACTGCGGCCTCGCGAACGATCAGAGGAAACAGCCGAGAATGGGCGCGCCGGGAGATCATTGGTCTCCATTGTGTTGGGGAAGTATCCCGGCGCTGTACTGCGGCTTCCGGGTTCGGAGCCCGGTGGTCTATCCGACGGTCTCCAATGAGGAGACCTCACCCCCCAACCCCCTCTCCGTTCGACCCGGCGCTGCGCTTGGGTCTGCCGGAGAGGGGGAGCAAGAGGGAGAATTCAGCTGATTTCGATGCCTCCCCTCTTCGTCCGGCTCCCCCTCTCCGGCAGAGCCCGAGCGCAGCGAGGGTCGAACGGAGAGGGGGCTGGGGGGTGCAGGTCTCCCACCAAAGAGTTGTCCAATGGACAACGCCCGAAATGCAGAAGGCCGACGCTCCTCGTGTGGGGAGCGCCGGCCTCGTCGAGACCTTCATCGGGCGGGGGGAGGTTTCAGCCCCTCGCTCGCCCCGCGCTCCCGGGTCGACCGCGGTCGAACCCTCTATAATTCCGGTGCATTGTGCCGACGCACGGCCGCCGGTACGACCGCGGAGCGGTGGCGCCGCGGCTCGTCTCGTACGCAGTGGTCGTGGTCGATTGCTTCATGACGTTGGTCGGGGCCGTCGGCGCTCTCCCCCTCGGGAAGGCCGCACTGCACCCACGGCGATGTCTAAAGGACTTCAATGGACATGTCAAAGGGGTGCAGTGATTTTAGTTCGATGAGCGTTCATCGGACATGGGCGGCGCGTGGGCCCGCGGCGCTCACGCGAAGGGCAGGTCGGGCGCGAGCAGCGCGACGCCGTCGTCGCCGTAGCCCGACGCCCACAGCTCGATCAGCGGCGCGTACGGGTCGGGCAGCGCCGCGTAGCGCTCGCCCGCGAGCACCGGCGCGACGCCCGC
>JAQBQI010000232.1 GCA_028287085.1 Myxococcaceae bacterium | reverse complement strand
GACGACGACACGCCCTGCGGCTGGTGCTGCGGCGCCGGCGGCTGCTGCCCGAAGCCGCCCTGCTGCGGGGCCTGCTGGCCGAAGCCACCCTGCTGCGCCTGCGGGGGCTGGTGCTGCGGGGGCTGGTGCTGCGGGGCGTGCTGCCCGAAGCCGCTCGGGTGGGCCGGCGGGTGCTGCGGGCCCTGCCCGAAGCCGCCCGTGCCGGGGCCGGGACCGGGCACCGCGTCGCGGTCGAAGCCGAAGGAGGAGCTGTCGACGGCGATGGTCGACGCGACGCCCATCTCCTCGTCGGTGGAGCTCGCCGGGGCGGGCTCGGGCTCGCGCGCCGGCGGGCGCTGCGCGAAGGACGGGGCCGCGGCGGGCGCCGGGAAGGGCGACGCGACGGGGCCGCCACCGCTGCCCTGCGGCGCGGTGGGCAGGCCGAAGGAGGCGGCGTCCATGGCGATGGTGCGGGCGGCCTCGACCTGCGAGCCCTGCTGGCCGTGGCCGGCGAGGAAGGTGTCGCCCTCGTCCTGCTGCGCCGGGACCATGCCGCCGCCGAAGGAGGCCGGGTCCATCGAGGCCATTCCGCCCATCATGGTCTTGGCGAACTGGCCCTTGCCCGCGGGCGGAGGCGGCGCGGCCGACGGACCGCGCGGGGCGTCGTTGTTGGTCATCAACATCGTGCCCTTGAACTTCGCCTGGGGCCGCGGCCCCGCGCTCTGGAGCACCTGCCCGCAGGTCGTGCACTTCGGGGTACCGTCAGGATTCTGCGCGCCACAGTTCGGACAGAACATCGCCACCACCTCTCGCCGTCGACCCCGCGCGTCGCGCGAGGCCGCGTGCTTCCGGACCGTTCCGTTGATTCACCGGCCCGCTTTATGGCCGCGGACGCTATCCCTTCCGCCCAGTGAGCGCTACCCCCGCCGCGGCGGCGCGTGCTGATCCTTTGCGCGCGCGGCGCGGCCCGGCGTACCCCACGGCGCACACCCGATGGCCGCACGAACGAAGCCCGCCCCGAGCGCCCCCGCCTTCACCGGCTTCGCCGACCCGTCGATGCGCTTCTTCCACGAGCTCGACGCGCACCAGGACCGCGCGTGGTTCATCGAGCGCAAGCCCGAGTACGAGGCGCGGTGGGCGCGCCCCCTGGCGGCGCTGCTCGCGCAGGTGTCGCCCGCGATCGCGCGCTTCTACAAGGGGCTCGACCTGCGCGAGCCGAAGGTGTTCCGCCTGCAACGCGACGTGAGGTTCTCGTTGGACAAGAGCCCGTACAAGACCCACGTGAGCGGCCTGCTCGCGCTGCGCGGCGGCTCGGAGACCCTCGACGCGCCGGCCGCGCTCTACGTGCAGCTCGGCACCGAGAGCTTCGTCGGCGCGGGCGTGTACTTCATGCCCCCGCCGCTGCTCAAGGCGTGGCGCGACGCCCTCCTCGACGCGCGCCGCGGCGCCGCGCTCGCGCGCCTCGTCGACGACCTCACCGCGCGCGGCTTCACCACCACCGCGATGGACTCGCTCAAGACCGCGCCGCGCGGCGTCGACCCCGACCACCCGCGCATCGCGCTGCTCAAGCAGAAGGGCCTGGCGCTGGGGTTTCCCGCGATTCCGAAGGGCCTCGTCGCGAAGCCGGAGTTCGCGGAGTGGCTGGTCGAGCGCGCGAGCGAGACGGCCCCGCTGGTGTCGAAGCTCGCGCGCCTCCTCGACGACTGACGACCCCTCGCGGCGCCGTGGCCTCCCTGGACAGTGCGCGATGCGGGTGTTAACTCACCGCCCCCCATCGCGGTGTACGACCCGCTCCAAGTACCGGGAATAGCCACCGCACCCATCGACAGGAGATCCCTCATGCAGCTCAACATCCAGCCCGAGTATCCCGTCTCCACGATCACCTGCGCCTGCGGCAACGTGGTCGAGACCCGCACCACCCGCGGGACCTTCTCCACCGACATCTGCGGCGCGTGCCACCCGTTCTACACCGGCAAGCAGAAGATCATGGACACCGCCGGCCGCGTCGACCGCTTCCGCAAGCGCTACGCGACCACCGCCCCGAAGGGCACCGCCCCCGCCGCGGCCGCCGCCGCCACGCCCGCCGCCGAGGAGTAGAGCCCGCCCGGGCCTCCCTCTCCGCTTCCCCCGAATCCCATCCACAACCATCACGTCGCGCGATCGGCCGTAGAGGCTGAACGCCGCGACGCTCATGCTACGGTGACCAGCAATGTCATCTGAACAACCCGTGTGCGCTCCGAATCAGGTCGGCGGGCAGGCCGTGATCGAGGGCGTGATGATGCGATCGCCCCGCTGCCTCACCGTCGCCGTCCGCCGCAAGAACCACGAGATCGTCGTGCGCGAGCAGCCGTGGAAGCCGGTGTTTCCGCCGGGGCTGCTCAAGGTGCCCTTCGTGCGCGGCGCCCTGGTGCTCATCGAGTCGATGCAGAACGGCTACGCGGCGCTCCAGTTCAGCGCGTCGCAGTACGAGAAGGACCTCCCCGAGGACGAGCGACCCACCGAGGCCGAGGGCTCCGGGGGCACCGCGTCGCGCCTCGGCATGGTCATCTCCATCGGCCTGCTCGTGGCGCTGCCGAAGCTGCTCGCGTGGGGCGCGGGTCACCTCTTCGGGCCGGGGCTCTCCATGGCGAGCCCGTACTTCCACCTGCTCGCGGGCTTCTTCAAGCTGAGCATCGTCGTCGGGATGATGCTGCTGATGCGCCGAAGCGCCGAGATGTACCGGGTGTTCCAGTATCACGGGGCCGAGCACAAGGCGATCGCCGTCCACGAGGCGGGCCTGACGCTCTCGGTCGAGAACTCGAAGCAGTTCACCACCCGCCACGCGCGCTGCGGCACGACCTTCCTCATGGTCGTCGTGATGGTCTCCATCGCCGTCTTCGCGCTGGTGCTCCCGCTCATCCTCCCGCACTCGTCGGGCCTCGGCACCGCGTTCCTGTCCATCCCGCCCAGCATCGCGCTGATGTTCCCCATCGGCGGCATCGCGTACGAGCTGCAGCGCTTCCTCGCGCGCCACGTCGACCACCCCCTCGCGCAGATCCTCCTCGCGCCGGGCTACCTCGTGCAGCGCATCACCACCGCCGAGCCCACCGACGATCAGGTCGAGATCGCCCTCGTGGCGCTCCGCCAGGCCGTCGAGAACGAGTCCACCGCGCCCGCGCTCGAGGCGTCGACCGAGCCCTCGGTGCGCACCTTCCCCTCCTTCGCGGCCTTCGCGACCGAGCACGGCATCGGGCCGCTGTTCCGGTAGCGACCGCGTCCGTCCCGCTCTCCCCGTCCTCCCGCCCACTCCCAATCGCCTCGCCGCAGGACACCGGTACTCCGATGTTGCCTATCGCCAAGCTCGAATCCCTGGTCTTTCGCGCCGAAGAGCTCGACCGCACGCTCTGCGAGCCCGACGTCACGAGCGACTCGCAGCGCTACCGCCGGCTCACCAAGGAGCGCGCCGACCTCGAGGTGCTCGTCACCACCTTCGAGCGCTACAAGAAGCTCAAGCAGCAGCTCGACGACGACCGCGCCGCCCTCTCCGACCCCGAGCTGCGCGAGCTGGTCATCGACGAGATCCCCGGCCTGGAAGCAGAGACCGGCACGCTCGAGCGCGAGCTCACCTTCATGCTCCTGCCGAGGGATCCCAACGACGAGAAGAACGTCATCGTGGAGATTCGCGCGGCCGAGGGCGGCGACGAGGCGACCCTCTTCGCGGGCGACCTCTTCCGGATGTACCTGCGCTACGCCGAGAAGAAGAAGTGGCGCGTCGAGGTGATGAGCGAGAGCAAGACCCTCGTCGGCGGCATCAAGGAGGTCATCGCGCTCATCAGCGGCGACAAGGTCTACAGCACGATGCGCTTCGAGGGCGGCGTGCACCGGGTGCAGCGCGTTCCGCAGACCGAGGCGCAGGGGAGGGTGCACACGTCGACGGCGACGGTGGCCGTGCTGCCCGAGGCCGAGGACGTCGAGCTGCACCTCGACGAGGCGCGCGACCTCCAGGTGAGCATCGCGGCGTCGGGCGGCCCCGGCGGTCAGGGCGTGAACACCACCAACAGCGCCGTGCAGCTGCTGCACAAGCCCACCGGCATGATCGTGAAGTGCCAGGACGAGCGCTCGCAGATCAAGAACAAGGCGAAGGCCATGAAGATCATGAAGGCCCGCCTGCTGGAGCTCGAGCGCAAGAAGCAGGACGACGCCGTCAGCGCCGACCGCCGCAGCATGGTCGGCAGCGGCGAGCGCGCGGAGAAGATCCGCACGTACAACGTCCCGCAGAACCGGGTGACCGACCACCGCATCCAGCTGACGCTGCACAAGCTCGACCGCTTCCTCGACGGGGCGCTCGAGGACGTCATCGTGCCGCTGCGCACGCACCACCAGGCCGAGCGCCTGCGCCGCGAGCTGGGCATCGAGACGGGCGTGACCACCGCGGCGATGGGCGGCGGCGACGACTGAGCAGGGGGGGAGCGGCGGGGGACCGTGTGCGGACACGATCCACCGCCGCGCGAAGGTCAGAGCAGGGTCGAGGGCGTCAGCGCGGGCGGCAGCGGCCGTTGAAGAAGCGCCAGCCGGGGGGGCACGCGACGCCCTGCGGCGCCATCCCGACGGGCTGCGTCGGGACCGCGACGGGGAGGCAGGTTCCGTTGACGTACGCGTACCCGGCCGGGCAGGCGAAGCGCTGCGGCGGCGCCGCGATGGCGACGCAGCGGCCGCGGTTGAAGTAGGTGTTGAGCGGGCACACGACCTGGGCGGGCTGCTCGACCGACTGGCAGCTGCCGTTGGTGTAGACCTGACCCGGCTGGCACACGCCCGGCACGCGATCGTGCAGCAGCACGCACCGGCCGGTGATGAGCTCGAGGCCGGCGGGACACGCCGTCGACGGGGTGTGCACGGCGACGCACTGGCCGTTGATGAGGGCGAGGCGGTCGGGACACGCGGTCGACGGCTGGTTGAACGGGACGCAGCCGCCGCTGAAGAAGACCGAGCCCGCCGGGCACGCGCGCGCCGGCGGAGCCTGCGGCGAGCCCTGCGGCCAGGCCTGCGGCACGCACATGCCGCCGCGCGCGGAATAGCCGGCCGGGCACATGTTTCTGCGGGACGGCACGCAGCCGCCCCAGCGGTTGGGGGAGAAGCCCGGCGGGCAGCGCATCTGCGCCGACGCGGGGGCGGCCGCCAGGAGCGTTCCGAGGGCCGCGGTGGCAGCGAAGAGCATCGAAGTCGAGTGGCGGGAAAGCTTCATATCGTGGACCTCCGTGGTGACATACGAACCCTCGATGGACGCGCTTCAATGCACTGCGCGAGTCTCAGGTCGCTCGTGGACCCATCCCTTGGGCCCCCGCGCGAAACGTAAAGGCCGCCCGTGGCGCGCTCGTCCCCTGCGGCGGCGCCGGGAGGGGTGACGTCGCCCCCCGATGGACGACCCGTCCTCGCGCTTCGCATCGCTCTCCGAGCGGCGCCGCTCAGGCCTGGCCGGCGTGGCGCATCTGCTGCGCGGCGACCACCAGCTCGCCGAGATCTCGGGCGACGTCGTCGGCCCCGCGCCCCTTCGCCTCCGCCGCGGTGCGCTCGGCCATCGCGACGAACTGGTCGATGAAGCCCCCGAGCTCGGCGGCGTTGCCCATGGCGACGAGCAGCGGCGCCTGCTTCGCGATCGCCCGCAGGGCCGTCACGGCCTGGGAGAGCTCGTTGCGAAAGTACTCCTCGTCCGCGCCCTGATCGTTCGCCATTCCCCGAGCTTTCGGTCCCGCCCCGGGCGGCGTCAATCGCCCGCGACGCGCGGCCCTACGGGGCGGCGGGCGGCGCGGCGAAGAGCGCCTCCAGCCGGCCGTCACCCCGGATGCCCGCGAGGTCGGGGTCGTCGTCGAGCCGCCGGACGTGCCGCCGCAGCGCCGCGTCGGCCGCGCCCGCGGACTCGTCGGAGCGCGGCGACGCGACGACGTCGCGGGCGTGGGCGGCGCGCCGGCGGTCGAGGTCGTACGCGAGCCACTGCAGCGCGTGGGCCTCGAGGTCGGCGGGGGACGCCCACGAAGGCGCGCCGTCGCCGGCCGCCCGGAGCGCGACGCACGCGGCGTTGTAGGCGTGCGCGCCCTCGAGGTCGGCGGCCACCCCGGGCGAGCGCAGGGCGACGACGAAGCCGCGCAG
>JAQBQI010000175.1 GCA_028287085.1 Myxococcaceae bacterium | reverse complement strand
CGACGACGGCGCGCCGGGCAGCAGCCAGCCCATCGAGCGCCAGAGCTCGCGCGCGCAACCGAAGCCGTTCGCGGGTGGGTCGTCGTCGATCGACTCCGCGCGGTCGTTCGCGATCGAGATGGCTTCGGACGCCATGCGCACCAGCACATCGGGCCGGTGCGGGTCGTCGCGCGCCATGCGCCCGAACACGACGCGCGTCATCGTCAGTTCGCTCTCGGTCGCCGGTCGCGGTGCGGAGCGGAGGCGCGCGTCCTGCCACTGCCGTTGCGGGTATCGGAACGTCCAGCGCGCGGGCTCGACCTCCGGCGCGCGGGTCGCGACGCGCCCGTCGCGGACGGTGAGCACCCCGCCGCACGGGGTCGATGTCTGCGCGTGGGCCGCGGCGGTTGCCGACGCCAGCGCGAGCCCCAGCATGATGGAGGTGAGACGCACGACCCGCGAGCCTATCGCATCCGGTGAGCGCGACGGGCGGTGCCCCCTCGACATTGCGCGGCGACCTCTACGCACGCGGCTGCGCGGGAGAGGCTCCGGTGGTTGGCGCGTCCCGCCGCTTCGGACGGCCGGGGTCGGCTACAGGCCGCGCTGCCTTCTGCGGCTGTAGTATTAGCGACACCATTCGAGATCGTCGCCGTCCGCCGAGAACGACGGCGACGGGACTTCAAGATCGAGGGCGACGGGAGAGCGACCGTTGTCGCCCGTGGCGCGGCGATCGGTCCAATCGATCAGCGCCGCGGTGAGGACCGCCACCAGCACGAAGGCCACGCGCACGACGAGCCGACGTCGAAGGCGTCGCAGGACGCCGCCGACGTCGATGGGGAAGCGTGCGAGAGCGGCGTGTTGGCGGGACGCACGATAGGCGCCGCCAGCGGGCGGAACGTCGACGTGGATCACGCCATCGTTCGGCGGCCACCCCAGCCGGCTGAGCATCAGCGGCAGGTCGACCGGGTCGTCCGGGGACGCGGGATGCAGCCACGACGGATCGGTACCAACGAGGGGTGCGAGCGCGCGGGCGCGTCGGACGGTGTCGAGGAGTGACGCGACGAGCAGCGGGACGGCCGCGAGGCCCAGCCACAACGAGGCGTTGGCGAAGACCGGCGAGTACGCCCAGAACGCGATCGCCATTGCCATCAACCACGCGCCCATCCCGAAGGCGGCGTGGGCGTGGGCGTCGCCCGCACGGACCGCCCGCGCGCGGTGTGCGACGAGTAGCGCGGGTAGAAGCATCGTGGCGAGCAGAAGGGCGGGCCATGGGCTCCAACCCGGCGAGGAACACCGTCGCTCGTGGATCATTGCGCTGCCCATCGTCCACCCCACGAGGCGCCCGGCCTGCTCGGATCCAAGGAAGGTAGTGACCGCAAGGCACCCCGCGAAGTGACCCACGACGGCCCACCGCAAGCGGCGAACGCGGCACGCCGCCGCGACGATCGCGCCAAGCGCCAGGGCGATGACGGCTGACCTGACCGCCGCGTCGCCGTCGTGGGTCAACGACCGCGAGAGGGCCCAGTGCACCCGCGGTTCGACCGACCGTCCCACGAAAAACGTGACGACCGCGAAGGCGAGGGTCGATGGGTCAGGGCCACGAGGCGCGAGGAGCGGCCGGAGCGCGGCCACCTCGGTGGGGTTCCGATCGTTCGCGGGCACATCGGAGGGCATGGGCGACTGTATCTGAAGCGGTCGCCGCCAGGACTGCGCCAGGGGCCCTCTTCCCGAGGCAGTGGGCGGAGTCAGTCTCGCGGCGTCCCGTTGTCTGTCCGTCGGCTCGATCAGGCGAGGCCTGCCTGGCTTCCGCGGCAGCGGTGGCGGTAGGGGCGCGAGGAGTTCCTACGGGTCGATGTCGAAGCCCTCCGCGAGCCGGACGAGGGTCGTCGCGGTGATGTTGGTCTTCGCCGACTCGACGCACTGGAAGACGTAGGTGGCCATCCCCTTGCAGCGGAAGGCCTCCTCCTCCTCCGTCCACCCCTTCGCGGCCCGCAGCCGGCGGTTCGGCAAGATCCTCCCGAGCAGCGTGGGTGAGACGGGCGGTCCACCGACGTGCGCGGGGCCCCCGCCAGTCCCTACGGCGCTGGCGTCAGACGGTAGTTGAAGGTTCCGTACGGAGCGCAGCCGATCGTCAACGTCGCGCCACTGAAGGCAGCGGCGGTGAATGGAATCGTCGCCGGCGCGCAGATGTCGTCGTCGAACGCCGTGTCCTCGTCGGCAAACTCGACGCGGATCCCCGCAGTAAATACCCGGGCGGGCGCGGCGGAGAAGACGGTGTTCCAGAACGGACGGTAGCTGTTGGTCCGGGTCGGCGCGCAGCTCCGCCGCCCGTCGATCGTCAAGCACACGTACGCATCGGGCGCGCTGTCGGGCGCCGAGCCGGGGTCCCAGGTCTCGCCGCCGCGATCGAGCCCGCTCACCGCGCCGTCGAGCACCGTGATCACCCAGAGGGCGCTCGGGTCGACGTCGCACCCCGTGCCGGTGGCGTTGCACCGGTAGCCGGCCGGGCAGCTGCCGCACGTCCTTCCCGCGCAGCCCGCGCCCACGTCAGGCCCGCACATGCGCGCGCCGCAGGCCGAGGTGCACGTCGGGACCGTGGCGACGCACGAGCCCGAGACGCAGGACCGTCCGACCGCGCACGTCCCGCACACCCCTCCGCAACCGTCGTCCCCGCACTCCCGCCCCGCGCAACCGCGGGTGCAGAGACACTGCCCCGAGCCGTTGCAGGTCGAGCCCGCCGGGCAGGTTCCGCAGCTGCGTCCGGCGCAGAACGTTCCCGGGTCGGCGCCGCACTGACGGGCCGCACACATCGAGCGGCAGGCCATGTCGGGTGCCACACAGCGGCCTGAGACGTTGCAGCTCCATCCCGCGAGCGGGCACGTCCCGCACGAGCCTCCGGCGCCGTCCGGCCCGCACTCCCGCCCGGTGCAGTCACGAGCGCTCGTCGGCTGGCACGCGCCCGCCATGCACGCGACGCCCGGCTCGCACGGCCGGTCGCATGCGCCGCAGTGGTGCACGTCGGACTGGGGGTCGACGCAGGCCGCGCCGCACATCGCCCCCGGTGCCGAACACCCTCCGACGCAGCGCCCGCTGCCGCATCCCATTCCGGGCCCGCAGCGGTTGCCACAGCGGCCGCAGTTCTCCGCGTCGGAGCTGAGATTCACGCAGGTGCCGTCGCACTGGACACGGGTCGTGGGGCAGGCCGTCGCGGCGTCCTCCACAGCCGGGTTCGGCCCGCCAGCTGTTCCGCACCCTTCGAGGGCGAAGGGCACGAATGCCAGCATCACCACGCCGATCGCCCAGATCTTCCCGCCCCAGTTGCTCATCCGTTTCCCTCACCTCGCCGATACAACGCTAGCGTTGTGGATGGCAACCGTCTCTTGGCGCTGCTCTGCCGCCGATGGCTGCCCCTCGTCGACGACGGCCCCAGCGCCAGGACCAATACGAGCGGTCGGGCTACCGGGACCTGGTGATGCGCGTCGGCGTGAACCTCCGTCGGCTGCGCGGCGAGAAGGGCTGGACGCAGGAGGAGGCGGGAGCGCGCTGCGAGATGTTGATGCAGCAGTTCCAGCGCATCGAGAGCGGGCAGGTGAACCTCACGCTCACGACGGTCGCGCGGCTGCTGAGCGGGTTCGGGATCGATGCGGTAGCGCTGTTCGCTCCGGTCCTCGGGACGCCGGAGGAACCCTCCTCGGATTCGTGACCGCGACGTCGCGTCGGAGCCTGATGGCTGCGAGCAGCGCCGGACCGCCGACGGCGACCGGAGTCGCGCAACACCTCGGCCGTCAGCAGCTCGCTCGACAGTTCCTCGTGGCGTTGGGGGACTGGACGCCCGACCCATGGGCCCGTACGGGTGAATCGGGCCGTGGCGGCGACGGCCGGAACGACTGCGGCACGACGACTGCTCTGGCGACCCGCGATGCGACCGAATTGGGCACTGGGCCGAGAGAGAGGTACGTGCGAACGTGGGCGGGTGTACGCGGCGGCGTGGACGCTGGGCCTCGCGGCGCTGCTGGGCGTCGGGCGCGCCGACGCGGTGGAACCGCCGACCCCGGGCGAGGCGGCGCCGGTATGCACCGCGCGGCTGCGGACGGCGTTTCATCTGAGGCCACGGGCGGTGGTCCGCTCCCTGGGCCCGGAGCTGCCCGCAGGGACCGAGGTGGCGGTGCTCGCGACTTCGAACGTGCAGCGACCGCGGCGGGACTGGGGCGGCGCGCTCGCGCCGGTGCTCAGCCGGGTGCGGGTGATCGCCACCGGGGTCGACGGCTACGCCTTCGTCGACCCGCGCGAGCTCGCGCCGTCGTGCCCGCTGCTCACGCCCATCGGCGCGATGACGCGGTCCCTCCGCGACCGCATCGGCCACCAGTGGCGGGTGAACTACGGTCTTGAGTGGGGCGTGGCGCCCATCCCGGTGACGCAGCTGACGGGATGGGGGCTGGCCTTCGACCCGGCGCGCGACGAGGTGCTCGCGCGCTTCGACGTCGACCACAACGGCAGCGAGGAGGTGCTGATCCGAGCGAACCCCGAGAACAACCTCGGCGCCGTCGTCGCGTTGATGCGGGGCACCGGCGCGCGCGCCACCGGCATCGTCGTCGAGCAGGAGTGGGACCACGACCACCACTCGATCCGGTACGGGCAGACGATCCGCGCGGGTCGCGACACCTACGTGGCGATGGAAACCTGGGACATGGGCGGGTGCAACCGCTGCCTCGATGCGGTGTGCGACGAGCCCCATTGGGACCTCCGTCGACTGCACCCGGACGGCTGGTTCGTCCGGACCGCGACGCTGCCGAGGCAGTCGGAGGGCGAGGCGCTCGCGCTGCACGGCGAGGCCGACGGTCGCGTCACCGTCGAGGGAGAGCTCACCCACCGACGGCAGTCGCTCCGCTTCGACCCGGCGACCTTCGCGCTCGTGATCGAGGGTCCGACGATGCCCGAGATCGTGATTGGGGCGGAGTTCTGTCGGCAACCTCCAGAACGGTGAACGCGGCCCGACCCGCGCTGGGCACCGCGGCGCCGCCGCCCACCCCCAGCGCCGCCTATGAGTGTTCGGTTCTGTGAGTGAGGCGACGACTCGGCGGTCTCGGCGGGGAAGAGCTTGGGGACGTTGCCGCCTTCGTGGAAGGCGATGCGGGCCCGACGGAAGGTGCCGAGGAAGTCACCACCGTGCTGGGCCCCGGCGCACGACGGGCAGAGCACGAAGGGCCGCTAGCAGCGGGGACACTGGCGCAGGAGTCAGGGGGCAGGGACATGACCTCGCAGCCATCGGCAGGGCCTCGACGCCCGCGGGAGGCGGGAGGATGCTGCGGATCACGAGGTGCGCCGTTGACGCGGCGACGGCCTCTAGAAGGCTCGGAACCATCCGCCCCGGGCCCTCACCTTTCGGCGGCTCGGGGAAGCGTGCCGCCCGGGGATCGGCCCGCAGCCAGCGGCCGCTGGTGAAGGTCAGGCGGTGAATCTCCTCAAGCGGACCCGCGGTCTTCAATGGAGAGCCGCGCCTTTCGACGACTGCCAACACCCTGCAGGGGGCGGAGAACCTCGCGGTGATGCGTCAGGCCGCGCTCGTGCTCTGCCGACGCGACGGCTCGCTCAAGAAGGGTGTGAGATCAAGAGCGAGCGCGCCGCGTGTGACTACGCCTAGCTCACTCACTTGTTACTCGGCGAAACTTCATGACTCTTCATGCGCACACCCTGAGAAACGGGTCGAACGCGGGGGCGGCATCACGGCCGGAACTGGTCCCCTGGAAGGGAAGGCAGGCTAGAATCCGCGCATGTCACAGCAGGGCGGTAGCGCAACGGTCTACGGCGTTCTCTACCAGCTCCTGGGTTCTCTCCACCATCTGGCAGTCGCCCGCGTGATCCACGGCCAGGACGGATTGCAAGTCCGCGTGGAACCGAACGACGGGGGGGACGTGCAGCTCGGTGGCGGCTTGATCGTCGAACAGTGGAAGAGCCGAGGCGACGGCGCTACCTGGTCCTTCCGCGAGATCGTGCGGGAGGTCCTCCCCGATCTCTACCGGGCGGTCCGGATACCACCACCCGACGCGGGCGGTGGAATGATCGAATACCGATTCGTCACCGAGGGACGGCGGGGCAACTGGGGCGATGCGGATCGGCTGTTGATCCGGTGCCACGGTGACCCTACAAGGGCCGATCCGTCGGGTGACTTCGACGACGCGCTCGACGTGCGCGTCGCCGGTCTCAAGGCCGACGAGGCGCGCTCGGAACGCGGGCTGTTTGAGTGGGTGGTCGCCCAGCTTCAAAGCATGTGTCGCGAGGCTCGTGAGGACTCCCCTCCAGTCAGCCGCGCCAAGACGCGCTTCCTGCTCGGGCACTTCCGAATGATCGCGGGGCGGGACAGCGACACCCTCCGCGCGGACATCTCGGATGCTCTGGCGCTCATCATTGACTACCGAGAGGACATCGCCCCTTGCCTCGCGAGGCTGCGGGACGCCGTGGGGGAAGCCTGCGGGCGGGGGAACGAGGAGATACGGCCCAGGGAGTTCTTCTTAGTGAACGGCCTCCGTGCGGACTCGCTCGACAGGCTCGGCGACCTCCGCGAAAAGCTCAAGCGCCGCAACGCCGCGCTCGCGGCACGCATGGGATTCCGGCACGAGTGCGACGCGCGGGTCCTGCCCAGGGAGGACCGGGCCCCGCGCCTGCTCATTGTCCACGGGTCGGTCGGGACGGGCCGGACGTGGCACGTTTGCGCCCTGGCCGACCGGCTTTCCGATGACGGCCACCTCTGCGTCCTGGTCCGCGGAAGTGCGTCCGCCGAACTGGACTGCGAGGCCGCCGCGCGCGTCGTCTGGCAGGACCTGCTCGGCCACGACCGTCCTCTGGGACTGCGCCAACTGGCGAGCCGCCTGGGTCCGATCCTCGCTGCCAACTCGGATGCGAGTCTCGTCGTGGTGATCGACGACGTCCGCGATCCGGCGCAGCTGCAGCGACTGGCCGACCTCGTTCATGAGCTGCCCGAGAGGTCGCGACTGCGGCTTGTCGTCACCACGACGACCGGCGTCGCGAAGAACTTCGATGACGGTCTCGCCCCCGCGACCAGTGACGTATCGTTTCGCTGCATCGAGGAGTTCTCGGATGAGGACGTCCGACGCGCGCTCGGACTGCGCGGTCGGGCGTGGGACGCCCTGCCTGCCGACACCCGACGGAGTCTCCGACTGCCGCTCCTCGCCGGACTATACTGCCTGGTCTCGGAAGGCGACGAGTGGCGGCCGCGCAACGAGTATGAGCTGTACCAGCGGTTCTGGGATCTCGCGGGCGGGGTCTCGGAGCGCGCGCCCTTCCTGAGGCAGAGCCTTGTCCGGCTCGCCGAGCAGCTTCTGAGCCCGGAAGCCAGTTACCCATGGTCCTTCTCCGACGCCGAGGGAGTCAACGTCGACGTCGAGACCGTACTCGACCTCCAGCGGCTCGGTTGGCTGAGGCGGGCTTCGGGCGACGACTTCGAGATCTTCCAGGAACGACTCCTTGATTGGTGCGTCGCCCAGGCGATCGCGCTCCGCTGGCGCCGAACGATCTCCCGCGCGAACGCGGAATCCCTCCTCACGCGCCTGGCCCGGGGCGAATCGCTCCATCCGGCACGGCCCCTCGGGTACGTCCTGTGCGACACGCTATGGGTCCTTTCCGAGCCTGATCGGTGCGAGGTGACGCAGTTCGCGGACTTGCTCGCCAAGCTCGAACGGGCGTCCAACGCCGACGCATTCTATCGTCTTTTCTCAACGCTCGGCGCTCGCGCGGTTCCGGCGCTCGTGCAGCGACTCCGGGATGCCGACGCCGCGGGCGAGGACGCGGCGGCCTGCTCCGTCACGGACGCGCTCGAGAGAGTCGCCCGCGCCGAGCCGGATGCGGTCGCAAGGGGGATCCGCGACCTGCAGGAGAACCCGACCGACGGCCTCCTGCGGCGAGCGTTCCGGCTGCTCGTCCGAGTGCCGAACGGAGACGTGTTGGAGGCACTGTGGAACCGGTTCCGTTCGCGGCCTCCGCACGCTGAGAGGGGCGCCGCGGGTGCGCAGCCCGGCGACGACCTCGACGTTGACGCGCGCCGTGCGTTGCATGCGTGCGTGAGATCCCGCCCCGATTGGCTCGAGCACGAACTCGGCGAGGAAACCGAGCCGAGAGCCCTGGCCGACCTGGTTGGCCTGCTCGACGGCGTCGATGCCGGTCCGGCGTCGCAGATCTGGGAGAGGTCAAAGGGCCGCCTCTGGGGGTTGGTGTCCGCCAAGGACCGTAACCGACTCGCGCACTGCGTGGGTCGCTTCCGCGACGAAGCAGAACTCGCACGCCTGTACGAGTACCTTGCCGATCCGGAAAGGTGGACGCGAGAGGAGGCGTTCGTCGCACTCGCGAGGCTGGCGCCCGGTCGCGCCATGGCGTGGCTCCAGGCGCACTCGTGGCGCGACGTGGAGTACTCTTGGAACCTGTGGGTGCTGCAGCTGTTCCTGAGCACGCCAGCGGAGTTCGAGGACTGGCTGGTTGAGCAGCTCGGCTCGGGCGCACTGCCGGCTTTTCAGGGCGGGGCGCTGCTCTGCGACGCCGTGAACCTCCTTTCCCCTCGAGCCATCCACGCATTCGTGGGTGCCTTCGCCTTGTCCACCAGCGGCGAGCCGGGACCGAGGGGCGCGCCCCCAATGCCTCGCGGGCTTCTGCCGTTCGTACTGGGCGTGACGTCGGCGGGAGGAATCGGAGCCCTTCGTGCAGCGGCGCCCTCCGCCCTCGTGGCCCGTGTTGAGGCCGCCGTCGAAGGGATCGTCCAGGCAGGCTTCCGACGTGACGCGGCCGGGTGGGGCGCCGACGACGCGCTCCTTGCGCTCCTTGCCCTTGGGGGAGACGTCCGGTCCCTGCTCGCGCGCGCGCTGCGGAGCCCCAGCGCGGCGGCCCGGGCGTGGTCCGCCGAGTGGGCCCAGTTCGTCGATCCGACGTCGGCGATTCTGGATGGGTGCCGCGAGGTCGCCGAAGGGCTTTCGAGCGAGCCCGCCATGCCCATCCTTGCGGCCGCTGAACCGGCCCCACGCTCGGCCAGCGGCACCGACCCCCTGGTGATTCTTGCCGCCCGGCGTTCGATCGCCGCCTTGCTGCTGGCGGGATGCCACGAAGACGTCCTTCGCCTGCTTGTCCAGCACGGCGCGGGGGCCTCCGATCCTCTCCTCCCCGTCCTGGCGGATCGGGACGTCGAGTCCCACCTTTTTGAGCCCTCGATCGCTGCGGCGCGAGGAACCGATCCTGCCCGGCGACGGCACGGGGTGCTCGCCCTCTCGCTCTCCCGAAACGCCTCCCACGCGGCGCACGTTCACGCGGCCCTCGGCGCCGCGCCCGAGGACGATGCGTTGCGGCAGGCGGCCGTGTTTGCCCTCGCACAGTTGGGCGACGCCTCCGGGCCGACGGTGGACTTTCTTGCCTCGCTTCTCGGACGGGGAAAGCTGCACGATTCCGCCGCACACGCGCTCCTGCGAACGGGCTCAAGGGCGGCGCTGGATGCGATCGAGAGCCACCTGCTCGCCAAGCCAACCGCCCTTTGGCGCCACGTCGATGTGGACCTCGCCCTGCGAGTCCTCGCCAACTCCGCCGACCCCAAGCGTCCGTCAATCGCCCGGGCCGTGCGCCACCTTCTCAAGCGACCAGAAATGTCGATTGCGCCCATGAACGCACTTGTCGCTCTGGGCGAAGGGGCGCCCGACGAGGATCTCTGGCGGACTGCCTTCAACGCCGCTTTCGACGAGCAGGGCGGGCTCGTGGTCGTCGGCGAGCGGGCGGCGGCGATACGCCTGCTGGCGGATCCCGAACTCGAGTGGCGCGCTGCTACACGGGCGTTGGAGCGTGACCGCGACGACAAAGAGCCGTGCATCGCGTTGCTCTTGGAGCGGGACGAGCCGCGAGCAATCGCATGGTTGTGCAGGTATGCGGGCCGCCAGTCGAGCGCCGTCGTTCGGGCTAGCGTGGCGCGGGCACTTCGCACCGCGGGCAGCCGAGGCAGCGTCCAGCTGGGTGTGTGCGGTCTCCTTGCAGATCCGGATCCACGCTTTCGTTCCGCGGGTGGGATGCTGGCCGAGTTCCAGCCAGAAGAGTGGGCGGAAACACACCTGCGCGAGGCGCACCGGGCGGAAGGGGAGCCGGATGTTCGGACTGAGTTGGAGCGCTCTATCTGCCGCTGGCACGATCACTCGTGTGTGCGCGGACTGATGGATGTACTCGGCGAGATCGCCTCGGAGCAACTGCCCCTGTATCTCGCCGCCGCCCTTCGGGCGGGGGACATCTTCGGCCTCTTGGGCCGCCGTGGTCCGAGTTCCTACGGCATCAAGGTTCAGGCACTTCCCCTGCGAGCCCGTTACTTCATCAGCGAATCGTACGAGCAGGCGAAGAAGGACGCAGACGCGCGGGTCGCGCGCCGACACGCGCGGTGAGTGTGTCGACTCTCATTCTCAGGCGACGCCAACTCTCGCCGATTCGCGATGCCGCCAGCAACTTCGCCGAAAGCTTCAACGCTCGCGAGATTTGACCCACCCCTGCTGAGACTTCGCGGTTCGCGTTGAGGCTGGGTCATGCGGCCACCGCGCCGTCCCCCTCGGTGGGTCGGCCCACCCTTCGGGATGACCAACTCCCCGATTCAGCACCCCCGTGCTCCTTCCATGAGGTTCGGTTCTACCTAGAGGTCTCCGGTGCGTCGGTCTCGGGGCGACCGACGGGGACCTCCGCCGCGGCGGCCAGGGCGGGGCGTCGATGAGCGGGCGCGAGGATCCGAGCCGGCGCCTGGAGCGGCTGACGCCTGAGCGGCTGCCGGAGGCACCCGAGCGGGCAGCACTCGCGGCGCTGCGCGCGGTGCTGGAGATCAGCGAGCGGGCGCTGCTCAGCGCCAACCCGGAGCTGCTGGACGAGACCTGGGCCACGCAGCGCGGCAGGAGCTACGTCCCCAGCCTGCGCGCCGCGCACCGCATCCTCGCCCGCGGGTATGCGCTCGAACGGGAGATCGCGCGGTACGAGGAACATCTCCAGCGGTTGCTCGATCGCGCCGCGGTGGCGACCCGCGACGACCTGCCTTTCTGACCGAAGGGTCACGGTCGGTGAGGGACGGCGCCGCCCACGGCGAGTCCCTCAACAACCGTGAACACGACGCCATCAACAATCGAGGACACGCTCACTTCTGCCGCTGATCGGAGCGCGGCAGCTCCTCGCCGACGTGACCCAGGAAGCACTCCAGGCGGGACTCGAAGCCGGGCGCGAACGTCGTAGGCGTCACCCCTCGACAGGAGATCCCACCTCAGCCGAACGTCAACCTGAGGCAGTAGTGCTAGGAATCACGTCAAGTTTGGTGCAGCTGCCCTGGCGCCGGACAACAGCGACGTCTGAGGAGATGTAGTTCTGGGGTGCACACGGAAGGCATTCACCTACATGCTTGCGGCGCAGGATGGTACAATGTCATCCTTAGGTGCGACGTGATGGAATCCTTTCTCTCGGGGAAAATCTTTCGTCTCTTGCTTCTGCCTCTCATCACCGTGGCCCTGGGTGTTGTAATCAAAATGGTGAGTCGGCCGCCGTCCAAGCCGCGATTTAAGTCAGAGGATTTCTGCGTCGGCATGGACGTAATCCTAGCCGCGGTAATGATGATGATTGGCACGTATTCCGAGCGAGCTTTGAGTATGCAAAACGCAACACGAGACCTTGCGGCTGAGTTGCAGCGTAACCCACAGGGCATGACATCAACGCAGATCCAGGCGCGGATCGTCGCCCTCACTCAAACATTCGTATTTTCTCCATGGCTTATCTTCGTTATCATGGCGGGCATGTGGGCAACGTCGGCCTACATGCAGGCACTCGGATGGGACACGACCAAGACTCCACACGAACTCAATAGATGGCACGGGATAGTGATTCCGATCCTGATTGGCGTAGGGATTCAAATCGCTGTGGTGGTGCTGTCGTCATGAATAAGAGAGCCAATGTCCTGCTGGCGCTCCTTTCGACAGCGCTTTCACTCGTCATGGCGCTTCTGACCAAGGCAGACCTATCTTCCCACAACAGGACGTTTTGGCTTGCAGTCGTTGGTGCTGGAAGCGCCATCGCAATACTTGGGACACTCGATGCATTGAGAACCAGAGCGCGCCATGCGACGGAAGCCGAGACGGCTAGAGCGCGCCATGCGACGGAAGCCGAGACGGCTAGAATGCGCCATCTGATGGAGATGGAGATCGAGTGGACCAAAACGCGCCATGCGAAGGAAACCGAGTGGGTCAAAGCGCTCCATCGGGCGGCGGAGACTGATCAACTTCCAATGGCGGTGTTCGATATGTCGATCCTTCTGAGACTCCACAAGACGGCAATGCACGCTGCTGCCGACAAGTCGCCTGAGACGTTTGACGGCGAGGAGCAGAAGAGGCTTGAGAAACTGATGCGATTCCTGGAAAGCAAGAACTGCACAGTTTGTGTGCCCACTCCCGTGATGTGGGAACTCGAGAGGCTTGGCAATCCGAGCGAGATGGTTGATGCTATCGGAGCCTTTTATCATATGCGAACGGCAGTGATCTCACCCGCAGAAAAGCTTGACGTCGGAGCCGCAGTCGTAAGCTCCACTGCTGACAGAGTCATTCTGTCATTAGCGAAGCATCGGCATGCATTGCTAGTTACTCAGGACTCTCTACTCCGGCGGGCGGCGGAGATGGAAGGTGTCAGCGTAGTCGGTTCCGGGGATCTGGAGAGCGACCTCGCCCAGTGGAGCGGACTTGACGTGCGCAGCCCGCCGAACTCGTGAACGAGCGCGCCACATTGGAGTGCGTTCTAGACGTGCTTGCGTGGGCGCAGCCCCCCCGGCTTGGGGATGAGCACATGGACTGTGATCCTCTGTCATCCAACGACCAGTAGCGCCCCGGCGACGGCTCGGTGGCCGACCACCGTGACTGGTTAGTTCAATGCGGGACACGGCGATTCGGTGGGTGTGACAACCTGGCTGGGCAAGAGCTTAGGGAAGTCGCCGCCCTCGTGGAAGGCGATGCGGGCCTGTCGGAAGGTGTCGACGAAGTCGCCGCCGTGCAGGGCCACCGTGCGCACGACCGAGAGATTGATCGCCTAGGTCCGCGCCCCGTCGTCGGACCGCGCGCCGCCCAAGCGGCGGCCCGCGATGGCTTGGGGTCGCAACTCCCGCTCCGCCCGCTTGTTGGTGTCCTCCAGCGCCGAGTCGGTGACGAAGGCCACGCGCTACGAGCCGTGTGCGTGCGCAGCGCCCGATGCGTGGCCGGCCGACGTCCCCGCGGCCGATCCCTGCGCCGCGGGGAACAGCTGCGGCAGCTGCACGCCGCTGACGGGGTGCGGCTGGTGCGGTGCGACGGCCCGGTGCCAGCGCATCACCAGCCGCTCCGCTAAAGAGGCATCCGCGTGCGGTGCCATCTGGGCGTGCTTCCCCCTCGGACTGCCCCGGCTCGACGGACTGTCGCCCCTGCTCGACGAACGGGGACTACCCTTCGGGGTTGTGTCTCCTGCGTGGCTGCGACGGCGCCAACGTCTGCGCGCCGCAGGGACGCGCCGCGATCTGCGTGACCATCAGTGGCGGTTCGCCGTGCCCGCCGGTCCCCGCCCACCGACGCTGCTCGAGCACGGCTCAGTGCGGCCCCGCCGCTGCGTGCGTGGCCGTCTACTTGGTGGCCTCCGGTGCCTGGGTCCGGGGTGCAGTTGCGGACCGCGACCAACACCGGCACACGTACGCCGAGTGGTCCCTCCCTCCACTCGAGAATCCGCGAGATTCAAGCGGGTTGAGATGCGCCGGCCCTGGCCAACGCGCAGGCGGAACAGGGTCGGAGGCCAGCCGCTTACGTGCGTGATCGACCACCCAGTCCAACCGCATGGAGGGGCCCTCGACGTACCGCGGTAGCCGCCGTACCACCATCAATGTTGGCGGCGACTCGTCGAGTTCGTCGTGGCCCAGTGTGTTTGACCGGCCGAACGGGCTCCTTCCTGCCTCGTGAATCCCTCATGGGTGACACCATCCACACATTACCATGCCGTCTGACGTACAGGACGCAACGACTTGCGGACAACGGCAGCACCTCTGGTCCCGTGGACACCTTACCAAGTTCGGTGTGACTCCAGAGCATTGCAAATGAGGGGGTCGGCTGATGGCAGGTGGAGGGTCCACGGGCTGAGGCGGCGGGCCAGGCTCGCATCGACACTCTCCAGAGGGGATCCGATAGGGTCCAGAGTATGTACAAGTGCAGTTTGCGTGTTCGCGATCTGCTCGGCAGGTCACGCTGCACATGGACGACGCTGATGTCGTGCAAGACGGGGGCGTCGCGCACGAGTGCATCGGGGCAGGTTCGCAGTAGCACTGCATTGGGTTGCCAGCACCAGGCACTTGGTCGCAGGCCACGGAAGCGCCTCGTCGCCGCCCTCCTGAGAATCGTCCGCCAACGCAGACGCCAGTGGAACCCCAGTTGCCCCCTCTATTCATGCAGTAGTCGGCGCAGGATGCCGTCCCATTGTCGCCGTCCTTTACAAACGATCCCTGTGGCGGTTCTGCAGCAGGACGACAGAAGCATTCCAGATCATTGCCCATGCCTGGCACGAGATTACACTCGGCGCCAGCGCCCGCGCGCGGCCCTGCAGCTAAACGGCCCCCAACGCAGTCGCCTGATCGCCCCCAATCGGCTCCATTGTTACTGCAGTAGTTTGCACAAGACGCAGTACCGTTGTTGCCAGCCTTCACGAATGCCCCCTGCGGAGGTTCTGGCGGCGGCCCTGGGGGTCCACAATAGCAAATGAGATCATTGCCGAGCCCCGGCGCATTGTTACACGCAATCTCGGATCCACCTCCGGGCCCATTCTCGGAACGACCTCCGACACAGGTACCAAGTCGGCCCCAATTCACAGGACGTCCGTCATTGCCCGTATTGCTGCAGTACTGTGCGCAGGACGCTGTGCCGTTGTTGCCGCCCTTCTCGAACGCGCCCGGGGGCGGACCAGGGGGCGGGCGGCAGTAGCAGACCAGATGGTTGCCAAGCCCCGGCGCCACATCGCAGGAGATAGGGGTGCCGTTCATCGGCCCGTCTGAGTATCGACCACCGACGCAGGTGCCCGCGGGTCCCCAAGGACCGCCATTGTTCCTGCAGTAGTTGGCGCACGTCGCAGTGCCGTTGTTGCCACCCTTCTCGACTGCGCCCGCGGGGGGACCCGACGACAGGTTCGGTGGGGCGCAGTAGCAGGTCAGGTCGTTGCCGACCCCCGGCGCATCCTCGCAACCAATCGCGGTGCCACCGCGGGGCCCGTACTCGACGCGGCCTCCGACACAGGTGCCAAGGGGGCCCCAATTCGTCGGAACCCCGCCGCGGCTCCGATTGCTGCAGTACTCTGTACAGGTTGCCGAGCCGTTGTTGCCGCCCTTCTCGAACGCGCCTGGTGGCGGACCAGGGGGGGCGGAACACCTGCACATCACGGGAGAACCGGGCGCAATGCCACAGCCAACAGACGCTCCAGTCCCGATAACGGTACCACTAACACACGTGCCAGCACGCCCCCAGCCTCGTGAGCCATCGTTGGAACAGAAACGACTGCAAGACGCCGAGCCGTTGTTTCCCGGCTTGTCAAAGTCCTCCGCAAAGGCGGTTCCGCTCACCACCAGAGTGGTGACCAAGAGCAAGATCCCGAAATAGATCGAGGCCGTAGTCTGACTCATGCGGAGAGGGAGCGCATGGCTGCGACCAGTTGTCAACCTTGTACGCCGTCTACAATCCGGCTGCTTGTCGGCCTCCTCCTCGACGACCGTGGGGACGTCTCAGGTTCAATCTGGCGGGTCCGTGGGGGTCAGACGTCAGCGTCGGCGGCGTGCCAGTGCGGGTGCTGGTGTACACAAGCCATGTTCAGCGGGGTGCGGCCCTTCAGGGCCTGCACCTGATGGTCGAGTGAGCGGTGGCCTGAACTGAGGGCAGCCTCGGCGGGCGCCTCGGTTGGACGCTGTGGCCGAACCACGTTGCTGGTGAGGCCGGCGGCCCGAGATCAGCAGGCTACGCGACCGGACCCGAGGGACCTTGTATCAGCCAGTCTGACATCCGATAATGGCATCTATCGGACGCCAGACGCCATGACCCTCCCCGACCTCGCCCCCACCCCCGACCTCCACGCGCCGCTCGACCGCCCCGCCCTGCTCGAGGCGGCCCGGGGGTACGTCGAGGCCGCCAAGGCGCCCAACACCCGCCGCGCCTACCGGACCCAGTGGAGGACCTTCGCCGCCTGGTGCGAGCGGTACGGGCGGGAGCCCCTGCCGGCCGCGCCGGCCACCCTCGCCCTCTTCCTCACCGCCCGCGCGCAGGCCGGCCTCAAGGTCGCCTCGCTGGGCCTGGCGCTCTCGGCGATTCGCGCGGCCCACGGGGACGCCGGGCTCGCCGACCCCGCGGCCACCCCGGAGGTCCGCACGGTCTGGGAGGGAATCCGCCGGACCCACGGGGCCGCGCCGTGCTGCGCCGCGCCGCTCACCGCCGACGCCGTCCGCGCCCTCGTCGCCGGGCTGCCCCCGGGCCTGCGCGGCGCCCGCGATCGTGCCCTGGTCCTCCTGGGCTTCGGCGGGGCGCTCCGGCGCTCCGAGCTCGTGGCGCTCGACGTCCAGGACCTGACCTTCGATCCCGCCCGCGGGGTCGTCGTGCGCGTCCGCCGGTCCAAGACGGACCAGACCGCCGAGGGCGCCGACGTCGCCGTCCCCTTCGGCTCGCGGGCCGAGGTGTGCCCCGTGCGCGCCGTCGAGGCGTGGCGCGACGCGGCCGGCCTGCGGGAGGGCGCGCTCCTCCGGTCGGTCGACCGGCACGGCCGCGTCGGCGGGCGGCTCGACGGGCGCGACGTCGCGCGCACCCTCAAGGAGCTCGCGGCACGGGCCGGGCTCGCCACCGGGCTCGTCTCGGGGCACTCGCTTCGCGCGGGGCTCGCCACCACCGCCGCCCTCGCCGGCCGGGGCGACCGCGCGATCATGGCGCAGGGCCGCTGGAAGTCGCGGACGATGGTGGACCGCTACGTCCGCACCGCCGACAGCTGGCGGGACAACGCCGCGGCGGGGCTGCTGTAGCGCACGGCCCTGCGGCACAGAGCAGGAGCGGCCCGCAGACCGGCGACTGTAGGGCAGCGCGACACCCTCGGCTCGCGAGGCCGTAGTCTCGCGCACGCGGCCCGCCGCGCGACGGATGCGCGGACGGTCTCGCAGGGCTCGCGTGATCGGCGCCGCGTCGCGCGGTCTGACGGTCACCCGGGGTCACGCCCGACGTCAGCGGCCGGACCGGGCCTGCACGCGCCTGGGCTCCTCTCGCGGACCACGGCCAGATCGCCGTGGGGAAACGTGCGGGCACCGACCGCGCGATGGGCGTTGCTGGATCCTCGTCAGCGCCCGCGGCAGGTCACCCGGTAGGTGCCCGCGTCGGCGAGGGAGCCCTCGAACCGGTCCCCGGGCCTCGCCTGGAGGGTCATGGTGACGCCGCCGAGGCCTTCGTAGCCCATGCCGCCGCGGTTGAGCGTGACGGCGCGGACGCACATCTCCCCGCGCGCCCACTCGAGTTCGTAGCGGGTCGCGGCCGCGAAGCCCGGCGACTCCATGAGGCCGTCCTCCTCCGTGACGGGCTCGAAGGCGAGGTCCAAGCGGGGGGACCACAGGGTGATCGCGTCGGGGTCGCCGACGGGCGCGGCGCCCGCGCACGCCCGTGGTGTGGTGAGCGGCGGTTGCGGCAGCGCCCGCGGCGCGTCGCCGTCGAAGGGATGGAACCACTGGGGCGCCGGCTCGCCGGGGTGCCAGAGGACGATGCCGAGGGCGCCTCCCCAGCGCCCGAGGGCGACCGGGGAAGTCGGGGTGGCGACGAGGCCCCGGTGCCCGCGCACGGCACCGTCGGGCCCGATCTCCATGGCCGCGACGACGGTGTGGCTACCTGCGCAGCCCCACATCAGGCTCGCGACCGCCCCGTCCGGCAGGGCCGTGAACACGCGCTGCGGGGTGCCGTCGGCGAAGTGCTCCAACGTCGGTCGCCCGAGCGCCGTGGTGCGCCCGCCAGCCGCCGCCCAGAGGAGTTCGCTTCCCTCTTCGTCGTCCGAGAGCAGCAACCCCCGGCGCGAGATGGCTTCGACCAGCACCTCCGACCCCCTCCACGGCTCGTCCGGCACCGAAGTGCGCACGGGCAGGCCCTCGGTCTCTGGTCCGGCGCGGCCGGAGAAGGAACCCTCTGCGTCGCGGCCCCACCACGCGAGTTGCAACCGCTCCCGGCCGTCGGACGCACGCCAGCGGTGGGCCTCGACGCTCCCTGAGCCGGTCAGGATGGGCGCCTCGACGAGACTACCGGGCGGCGCCCGCGGCGGCCGCTGCGCGGCGGACTGCACGTCCCCACGGTGGCCGGTGGTGATGTGACAGCGGTACGACGGGGTGTTGGCGACCCCGAACGGCGCTTCGAATGCCGCCGTTGAGACATCATCGGCGCCCGGGGGTGCGCAATGGTCGTCGATCGCGGCCACCAGGAAGACCTCGGCCGCGCGGACGCTCGCCGGGGCCGCGTGGTCGCTCGGCACCGTCGGGAAGGTGGCCGATTCGCGCATCCGATCGCGGTCGATGTGGACGCCGTCCCGGCGCGGTCCTTCCGGCCCGAGCCGCCATGCGCCGGCCGTCGTGGCGGCGGCGATGCCCCTCGGCGTGAGCGCCACCGTCCAGGCGACCTCGTGCCCGAGGTCGACGCGCGGCCAGGTCCGGCCGGCGTCGCGCGTCTCGAGGAGTTCTCCATGCTCGAGCACCACGGCCCCGTGCACGGTGTCCGCGAACACGGCCGCGCGCACTCGCGACGGGAAGCTCCACCGCGTCGCGGGGGCAGTGCCGTCAGTGGTCCAGAGCGCGCCGGCGAGGTCGACGAGGGCGACGCGGCCCGCGGAGCGCGCGGGACCGACCCAGGGGCGCACGCAGGGGACGCGGCCGAGCAGGCGGAGCGGGCCGGTGAACGTGTCGCTGCGCGCGATCGTGCCGTCGGCCGTCACGAAGACCCAGCCGCGAGCGACGGGCCCGGCCGTGATGACCGGCGCGGCGAAGCGCTCGAGCGCGACGGCCGGCTCGCCGCGGCGCGGGAGGGTCTCGCGCACGGTCCCGCAGAGCACGTCGCGGGCGCCGTCGTCGTGCGTCGCGAGCACCAGCACCGACTCACAGGCCACCGCCGGAAGCGGGACCGGTGTCGGGCGACTGCGCGACGAGGCATGGCGTCGGGCAAAGCTGACGTACCCGCCGGCGGAGGCCGCGAGCGCGGCCACGGCCAGCAGCCAGCGGGCGGCTGCGCGCCGCGGC
>JAQBQI010000167.1 GCA_028287085.1 Myxococcaceae bacterium | reverse complement strand
GGCGGTCGCGCAGGCGCCGGCGGCGCAGAGCTGCCCGGCGGCGCACGCCACGCCGCAGCGGCCGCAGTTGCGCGGGTCGGTGGCGGTGTCGACGCAGGCGTCGGCGCACTCGGTGCGACCGGCGGGGCAGGCGACGTCGACGACGACGGGGACATCGACGACGGGGACATCGACGGGGACATCGACGACGGGGACGTCGACGACGACGGGGACATCGATGGTCGGGGCGTCGATGACGGGCGCGTCGATGGTCGGGGTGTCCATCTCGGGTGCGTCGACGATCGAGGTGTCCATCTCAGGCGCATCGACGGTGGGCACGTCGACCGCCGTCGGCGTATCGACCGCCGTCGGCGTATCGACCGCCGTCGGCGTGTCGACGACGAGGGCGGTGTCCACCACGAAGGCGGCGTCGGCGCGCGTGGCGTTGAGCCGCGCGTCGTCGGGGTCGACCAGCAGCGAGCAGCCGGCCAGCGCGACCAGGGCGACCGCGAACAGGTGGGACGATGGGTGGCGCATGGAGTTCCCCGACGCGGCGGCGCCGCGCACCGCGCGCGGCCCTCGTCGGCGACTCTACATGGGGACATTGCGACACAGCCCGCGAACGACCGTCCGCGACCGCGTTCGGGTGCAGCGCGTCACCGTGGGAAGCTTGCCGCGCGCCCGTCGACCGACGGAAATCGGGCCCGATTTGCGGAGAACGGGGGCCGATATCCGGGCCGGGCGGTGACCTCACCGGGCTCCTACGGCCGAGGTGCCCGTGTTGTTGCCACCGCGCTGCTCCCGGGTCTTCCGGGAATGTCTGCGAGCGTCCTTCCGGGACCGATCCCGTCCGTGTTTTCGCGGGCGCGCTTCGGTCCCCACCACGAAGGGACCCCTCAACCAGCTCGACACCAACCACGACGGCCAGGGCGACGCCTGCGAGTGCGCCGGCGTGGTCTGCGCCCCCGCCGACGCCTGCCACTCGACCGGAACCTGCAGCCCCACCAACGGGGTCTGCTCCAACCCGGTCGCCCCCAACGGCTCGTTCTGCGCGCTCGGCAACGCCACCGCGGTGTGCACCAACGGCGCCTGCGGGGTAGGCGCGTGCAAGGTCGGCTACGCCAACTGCGACGCCAACGCCGCCAACGGCTGCGAGACGTCCACCACCACGATCACCAACTGCCGCGCGTGCGGAACCGTCTGCCCCACCGGCCCCAACGCCGCCGCGGTCTGCACCACCACCGGCTGCGGCCTCGCCTGCAACGCGCGCCCCTTGGCGCCGGCCTTCAGCGTCACCTCGGTGGTCGCCAGCGCCTCCACGCGCTGGATGGCCTTCGCGATCGCCGCCGCCGTCGCCTGCTCGTCGGGCGACACCGTGCGGCCGCGGCTGCGCTTGCCGGCCTTCGCGACCTCCGCGCGGCGGATCGCCCGCGCACCCTCCCAGATCGCCTGCGTGCTGGCCTTGTCGACGTCGAGCTTCGCCCCGTCGGGGAGCGTGAGCGTCGCGCGCAGCACCGCCTCGGGCTCGTCGTCCTCGGGGGTCGCGTCGACGAGCGCGAGCAGGGCGGCGGCGCGGTCCTGCGTGAGCGCGCGGGCGAGCTCGACGGAGAGGCGCGTGGTGATCGCGATGAGCTGCTTCGCCTTGGGGAGCGACATCCCCAGGGCCTCCTCGCAGAGCGCCGCGAAGCTCTCGTAGCCGAGGGCCTCGACCATCCCGGGCTGGTCGAGCCGCGCGAGCTCCTGGCCGATCTCCAGGAAGTCGTCTTCGATGCGCGCGCGGAGGTCGCGCACGCGGGTGATGGCGCGCTCGCCCGTGAGCTTGAGCCGCGCGACGCGGGCCGCGTGCGCGGCGGCGGCGTTGGCGGCGAGGGGCTGGGACGTCCTGACAACGCGCAAAAACAAGCCGTTTCGCGCGATGTGTCCCGAGGTGAACCATTCATGGATAGCGGTTTGGGGGGTGAGGTCCCCCCGCGCCAGGGGAGTAGCGCGCCCGCCGCCGTCGCACGTAGGGTCCGACCCCATGGCGAACCGCTGCGCGCGCTGTCAGCAGGAGGACGTCACGCTGGAGACCTTCGGCGTGTTTCGCTGCCCGGCGTGTGGCCGCGTCGACGCGGACGGCCGGGCCCTCGACGCGCCGCCACCCGCCCCGGGCGCGGTCGCGAGCGGGGCGCTCGGATCCTTCGACGCGCCGCCGCCGTGGGTGCCGCCCGACGTCGCCGAGCGGGCGCGCGCCGGGCTGACCACCGACGCGACCCAGGGACCGCCGACCTGGCTCTTCGGCGCGGTGCTCCTGATGGCGATCGTGTCGCTCGCGAGCGCGGTGGGCACGGGCGCGTGGATCCCCACGCTCGGCCGCCTCGCCACGCTCGTGGCCCTCGCGAGCGGGCGCTCGTGGGCGCGCCTGCTCTCCATCGCCGGCAGCGGGCTCTCGATCGTCGGCGCGTGCGTCGCGCTGACGGTGCTGCGGCCCTACCTGCCGGCCTCCGCGGGGCCCGTCCTCGTCGTCATTCTCGTCGCCGAAGGCGCGTGGCTCTACGTGCTCTTCCGCGAAGACACCGTGCGCTACTTCTCGCGCGCCTGACCGCCGCCCTATCGCAGCGTGATCCGCACGAGGCGCACCTCGCCGCGGAAGTTTCCCAGCGGCCGCGCGTAGCTCACCACGATCTGCCGCCCGTCCGCCGAGCGCAGCGCCGGGTGCTCCAGGAACAGGTAGTCGTACGCGTCGGCGACCGCGGGC
Organism: Myxococcaceae bacterium; assembly: GCA_028287085.1. GTDB lineage: Bacteria > Myxococcota_A > Polyangia > Polyangiales > SCUS01. Next base: position 1,359 of record JAQBQI010000167.1, on the reverse strand, counting down.
AGCACCGGCCCGCCCGCCGCCGCGCGCAGGCTCACGCCCGTCGCCACGTTGCCCCAACCGCCCTCCAGCCGCGGCGAGCTCCGCAGCACCATCCCGCTCTGGAGCAGCTCGCCCGTGACTGACAAGTAGCAACCGAGGTAGGGATTGCGCGAGATCGACAGTCCCCCGCCGACGTGGTCGATCGCCACCGCCGCGCGGGCGATATCCGAGACCCACCCGCTGCCGTCGTAGAACTCGAAGGCGCTCCGGTCGTCGGCCCGCGCGGCCGGAACGCGCCCGACCCGACACCCCTGGTTGAGGAAGCCCACCGTGCCGCAGGCGAAGAAGTACGCCGTGCCGTCGATGACCGACACGCCCCCGGAGCCGTAGAGCGTCGGCGCGCCCGCGTCGGGCACCAGCGCGAAGAGGTCACCCGGCGCGCGCACCGCGAGGGTCGAGTCGAGCCCGAGCCGGGCGGTGCCCACGCCCATGCTGTCGAAGCCCGACCCGTTGGTGCGCTTCACCCGCTGAAACAACACCAGCAGCTGATCGCCCCCGGTGTCGATCGCGGCGCCCGGCCACAGGGCCCAGCCGTTGAGCGCGTCGGCGCGGTTGGCCCGCAGCTCGTCGGCCGTGTACGGGATGAGCTGCTCGGGAAAGCCCGCGTCGTCGGTGGGCTCGCGCAGCGCGAGCGGCGCGGCGGCGGTGCTCCAGCCCGCGGTGGCCGAGAGCACCGAGCTGCCGTCGATGGGGTTCGAGCGCGTGAGGAAGGTGTCGCCGAAGGTCCAGACGACGCGGCCGCGGAAGGCGCCCGAGGAGACGCCGTCGCGCGACAGCACCGCGCCCGACGGGAGCGAGAAGGCCCCGAGGTCCTCGGCGCGCTCGATCGCCAGGGGGCGGAGGCACGGCGCCGCGCCCGCGTCGCCCGCCGTCGCGTCGACATCGGTCACGGCGGCGTCGCCCGCCCCGAGGTCGCTCGCGCCCGCGTCGCTGCGCGCGTCGAGCGGCGCCGCGGGCACGTCCGTCGTGGCGCTCGTCTGCTCGCAGCCCACGAGCGCGCCGAGGAATCCAAGCACCGAAACCACCGGGTGACGCATCGCTACGCCCTACCACGGGCCGACCCGCCCGCCCTTGCCCAGGTCGCTCGCGGACTGCTAGTCGTCCCGCGATGGCCGTCGAGTCGGACTACGCCCGCGCGGAGGCCCCCCTGCGGGAGGAGTACGACCCCGTCGTGCGCATGCCGAAGCGCATGGCCGCGCTGCCCGTCGAGGAGCCCGCCGGCGCCGGCACCCGCCTCGTGCTCGCCGTCGCCGCGCTCGGCGCGCTGCTCGGCGGCACCCTCGGCGCCGTCGGCCTCGGCATCGTGCACGCCACCCGCGT
>JAQBQI010000163.1 GCA_028287085.1 Myxococcaceae bacterium | reverse complement strand
CAGCCGGCGCTTCCGCGTGCCGCTCTACGCGCGCCCCCCGGACCTCGTCTCGCCGGCCGGCGGGCACGGCGCCGGACGCCGCGTCGGGGGCCGCCTGCGCCCCTACTGGACCCGCGCGCAGATCGCGGCGGGGGCGCTGCGTCGCCGGGCGCGCCCGCTGGTCTGGGTCGACGACGCGGTCGACGCCTTCTTCCTCGAGATCCAGGGGTCGGGCCGCGTGACCCTCGACGACGGCGCGGTGGTGCGGATCAACTACGCCGCGAGCAACGGCCACCCGTACGTCCCGCTCGGGCGCGTGCTGATCGAGCGGGGCGCGCTCGCCGCGAACGCGGTGTCGCTCCAGTCGATTCGCGCGTGGCTCGCGGCGCACCCGGCCGAGGCGCAGGCCGTGATGAACCGCAACCCGTCGTACGTGTTCTTTCACGAGAGCGCGCAGGGGGCGACGGGCGCCGAGGGCGTGGTGCTCACGGCCGGACGCAGCCTGGCCGTCGACCCGCGCTTCATCCCGCTCGGCGCGCCGCTGTTCGTCGACCTCGAACCCCTGGAGGGCGTCGGGCCCATCCGCCGGCTCGTCGTGGCGCAGGACACGGGCGGCGCGATTCGCGGCCTGGTGCGCGGCGACCTCTTCTGGGGCGCGGGGCCCGAGGCCTATGACCGCGCGGGGCGCATGCGTCAGCAGGGTCGGTACTGGATGCTCGTTCCGCCGTCGGTCGCGGCGCGGGTGCGGTGGTGACGACGGCGGGCGCGGCGGACCTCGGGCCCCGACGCCCCTGGGCAACGTAGCGCCCGCGCCACATGCAGGGCAGGCAGCGCCGACGGCCATCCCCTTCGGCGCGCGGTCTCGATCCCACCCGCCGGCCCGGAGCATCCATATCCACATGAACGCGATCTCGATGTTGATTCAACAGCACCGGCAGATGGAAGAGATGTTCGAGGCGGCGCTGAAGGCCGAAGGGAAGGAGCGGGCGAAGCTCTTCGCCGTCGTCGCCGACGCCCTGATGTCCCACGTCTCCATCGAGGAGGAACACTTCTACCCGGTGGTCCGGGCGAAGCGCACCGAGGACGTGCTGCTCGAATCGCTGGAGGAGCACCTGTCGCTCAAGCGCGTGGTGGCCGACCTGCTCGACCTCGACGTGGCCGACCCCCGCTACGAGTCGAAGCTCCACGTGCTGAAGGAGCAGGCCGAGCACCACCACGAGGAGGAGGAGGAGAAGCTCTTCCCCCGCTCGAAGAAGCTGCTCGCCGACGACGAGCTCGACGAGCTCGGCGACGTCATGGAGGAGGCGCAGACGAAGCTCCTGGCGGCTCAGCCCCGCGAGCTGGCGCGGGCGCAGACCGCCGCGGCCGCCGAGCTGAAGTAGGGGCGTAGGGCGGAACGGTCCCGGCGAGGGCGTCGCCGCGCCGGGGCCACACGCGCCGCTTCGACGCAGCGGTCCACTCGATGCGGGCGTGGCGCGCGGAGGGATCGCCCGGCATCTCCGGCGCGCTGCGGGTGTTCATGACTGCTTCTTCGGCGGGGCGCGGCGCGGCTTGAGTCCAGCGGCGACGCCCGGGTGCTCGGCGGCGAGCTCGTCGAAGCGGGCCAGGATGCGGTCCTTGCGCTTCTTGAAGTAGCCGCGGTTGTTGCGGAGCTTGCCGACGAGCACCCGCGTCACGCGCTCGGAGGGCGCGAGGTCGAGCAGGGGAAAGCCCGCGTCGAAGCCGTTGAGGGCCATGGCGCCGGTGGGCCCCCAGTCGGTCATCAGCCGGCGGTAGACGAAGGCCTCGCGGCGGTCGGCGGGAATCGCGAGCAGCACCTCACGACCCAGGGCGTCGCCCCAGAAGGGAAGAATGACGTCCCAGCGCGCTTCGATCGGGACGCCCGCGCGCACCAGCGGGAGCGCCGTGAGGAGACCGAGCACGTCCCACTGGTAGAGGCCCAGCATGCCGTAGCCGCGCACCTCCGCGCGGGCGCGGGGGCCGTCGGGGCTGCGCAGGGACGTGAGCAGATCGGCGAAGGGCGCGGCCCAGGCGGCGGCCGTGGCGCGCTCGGCATCGGGGTCGCCCACGACGATGCGCAGCAGTCCGTCGAGGTCGGTCGGGAAGGCCGCCGCGTCTTCGCCCATGGGGGCATTGCACACGACCGTCGGCCCGCCGTCATCCTCGTAGCGCGAGCGGGCTTTTCGTGTGCTCGGGGACGGCCGGCTCGTGCCGTCGGGCTGAAGCCCGCGGCAACGTTGGAATCGGTGAGCCTCCCCCCGAAGTCCGCAGGCGGACTTCCTGTGCGTCGCCCCCTTACGCTCCGACGGCCAACAAGGGAGAGTCCGCTTGCGGACTTCGGGGGGAGGCTCACCGATTCCAACGTTGCCGCGGGCTTCAGCCCGTCGGCACGAGCCGGGTGCCGCGAACACCCCAGATGCCCGCTCGTTTGGCACCGGCGTGCCGGCGGTGGTCATTGACATGACATCCCATGAAGCGCACTCGTCCCGCCGGTGGGGTCGCGACTCGCGACCGTATCGGTCACCGCCCGGAGCGTTCCGGTCGGAGGGAGATTTCTCGATGGCTCGTCTGCGTGCACTCATCCTTTCTTCGCTCTGCGTCGCCGGTCTCGCCTCCGCGTGCGACAGCTCCGACACCCCCGACGACGCGGCGACCGACGTCCCCGTCGCGACCGACGTCGGCAACGACGTCCCCGCGACCGACGTCCCCCGCGCCGACGCCGGCAATGACGTGCCCGCCGTCGACGTGCCCCGCGTCGACGCCGGCACCGACGTGCCCGCGATCGATGTGCCCGCGGCCGACGTTCCGAGCAGCGACGTCCCCGCGGCCGACGTCCCGAGCAGCGACGTGCCCGCGGCCGACGTCCCGACGACCGACGTGCCCGCGACCGACGTGCCCGCGACCGACGTTCCCGCGGCCGACGCCGGATCGGAGACGGTCTTCGAGGCCACGCTCAGCGGCGCGCAGGAGGTTCCCAGCGTCTCCTCGGCCGCCACCGGAACGGCCACCGTCACCCTCAACGCGGCCCGCACGGCCATCACCTACGTGGTCCGTCACACCCTCGCCGGCGCGACGGCGGCGCACATCCACACGGGCGCGCCCGGCGCCACCGGCGCGGTGATCATCCCCTTCGCGAGCGCGACCTCCGAGATCACCGGCACGGCGACGCTCACCGCCGCGCAGGTGACCGAGCTCGAGGCCGGCGGCCTCTACGTCAACGTCCACAGCGCCGCCAACCCCGGCGGCGAGATCCGCGGCCAGATCCTCCGCCACAACGAGGAACTCTACCTCGCCCCCCTCACCGGCGATCAGGAGGTGCCGCGCGTGGCCTCCGCCGCGACCGGCGCCTCGTCGGTGATCTTCAACCCGGCGACCTCGACGATCCACTACCGCCTGTCGACGACGCTGACGCCCTCGGCGGCGCACATCCACCGCGGCATCGCCGGGGTCGCGGGCCCGGTCGTGTACCCCTTCGCGCCGCTCGGCGCGGCCATCGACGGCACGCAGGCGGTCAACGCCACCGACATCACCGAGCTGCGCGGCGGGCGCTTCTACGTGAACGTGCACACCGCCGCCAACGCCAACGGCGAGCTGCGCGGCCAGCTCCTCGCGCCGGGCGCGCAGCTCTTCGTGTCGAACCTCACCGGCGCCCAGGAGGTGCCCCCGGTGACGACCACCTCGACGGGCACCGCCATGGTGGTGCTCAACTACGCGCGCACCTCGGTGAGCGTCGCGCTCTCGACGACGGCCACGCCGACCGCGGCCCACCTGCACCGCGGCGCGGGCGCGATCAACGGTCCGGTGGTGGTGCCGCTCGCGCTCACCGCGGGCTTCTACACCGCCACCATGGACGTCGCCCCGGCCGACGCCGCGCTCATCGAGACGGGCGGCTTCTACGCCAACGTGCACACCGCCGCGAACGCGGGCGGCGAGGTGCGCGGCCAGGTGCTCCGCCCGGCCGAGGTGCTCTACACGGCGCAGCTCACGGGCGCGGCCGAGGTGCCGCCGGTCACGACGTCCGCGACGGGCAGCGTCGCGATGATCCTGAGCCCCGGGGGCAACCTGCTCCGCTACACGGGCGCGCTCGCCGCGATCACCCCGACGGCGGCGCACATCCACGCGGGCGCGGTCGGCGTCGCGGGCGGCGTGGTCTACCCGCTCTCCTTCACGGCGACGAGCCTCGGCGGCGTGCAGGCGGTCACCTCGACCGACGTCACGCGGCTCAACGAGGGCGGCTACTACGTCAACGTGCACACCGCGGCCAACGCCAACGGCGAGCTCCGCGGCCAGCTCGCCCGGCGCTAGGTCTCCGCGCTCCGACCCCCTCCTCCCAGGACCACCACCACCCCATGAAGAAGCTCCCGACCGCGGCGTGGCCGCTCGCGCTCCTCGTCGCCGTCGCCTCGGGCTGCGGCGGCTCCCCGACGCCCGCCGACGCCGCGCTCGACCACGGCGCGGTTGATACTGGCGCCACCGACGCTGGCACGACCGACGCGGGCACCACCGACGCGGGCGTGGCGCCGACCGACGCCGGCGCGAGCTTCCACAACTGCGCCGTGTACGTCGACCGCACGGCCGACGGCGCCGACCGCACCGTGCGCTTCAGCAACTTCCGCTACGACCCGCCGTGCATGCTCGTCGCGGCGGGTCAGCGGGTGACCTTCGCGGGCGACTTCGCCGTGCACCAGTTCAGGCCCGGGGTCGCGCCCAGCCGCACGGCGGCCGACCCCGCGTCCCCACCGGGCAACCCGATGAGCGCGCGCGACGACGGCACCACCGCCGCCTTCGACTTCGCGGCCCCCGGAACCTTCCCCTTCTTCTGCCTCGACCACGAGGGCACCGGCATGTACGGCGCCGTCCGCGTGCGCTGAGTCACCGATGCCCCGCGTCGGGGAATCCCATCGTCGATCCGTCGCGCCCTTCGCTATCATCGCGTCCCCCCAATGCGTACCTCGCCGCGATCGCCCGTCCTGCTCCTCCTCCTGGCCGCGGGCGGCGCCTGCGGTGAGGCCGCGCGCCCGCCCGTCTTCGCGCTCGACGTCGTCGTCGGCCCCGACGTCGGCAGCGACGCCCCCGACACCGGCGTCACGCCCGCCCCCGACGTCCCCGCCGACGCCCTCGTCGACGCCACCGCCGACGCCACCACCCTCGACGTCGTCGACTCCGCGGTCGACGCGCCCGCCGACGCCCCCACGGCTCCCCCCGACGTCACCGCCGACGCCGGCTGCGGTGCCGCGCAGACCGCGTGCGCCGGGCGCTGCGTCGACGTGGCCACCGACCGCGCCCACTGCGGCGCCTGCGGGCGCGCCTGCCCCGACGG
>JAQBQI010000140.1 GCA_028287085.1 Myxococcaceae bacterium | reverse complement strand
GGCGGTCGGCACCTCCTGCGCGAACGGCCTGGGCTGCGGGCCCGGAACGCTGGTCTGCGCGAGCAGCGACACCTGCCAGCAGGGGGCGTCCGCGGGGGCCGCCTGCTCGGCGACGTCGCCCTGCGCGCAGGGCCTCTCCTGCGCCGGGGGCACCTGCCGCCGCCCGCCCGCGACCGCGGGCGCGGCCTGCGACGCGGAGCTCGGTTGTCAGCTCGGGGCCGGCGTGTACTGCGACCCGGCGACCCGCATGTGCACCGCCTTCTCCCTCGCCCCGGCCGGGCAGATGTGCGGGGTCGTGAGCGGCCGCCTCGTGGGCTGCTCGAACGCGAGCTGCGAGGGCGCCATGGGCCTCACGACCCCGGGCACCTGCACCGCCTACGCGGGCGACAACGCGCCGTGCAACACCGCCGACGGGCCGCAGTGCCAGGCCCCCGCGGAGTGCATCCCGACCAGCGGCGCGGCCGGCGCCGGCACCTGCCGCATCCCCGGCGCGATGACCTGCCCCTGAGCGTTCCGCGGCCCGCCGCGCCCGCGGCTTTCTTGGTGCTCCCTCCCCCGCCGGGCTAACCGCCCGGGGCGATGGACCGCCCCGGCACGATCCTCGGTCGACGCTACCAGCTCGAGTACGGCCTCGGCGCCGGCGCGATGGCCCGCGTCTGGTGCGCGACCGACCTGCGCACCTCCGAGCGCGTCGCGATCAAGCGCGTGCTCGAGACCGTGCGCGACCCCGCCGACACCACGGCGCGCTTCCTCGACGAGATCCGCGTGACGCGCACGATCGAGCACCCGCACGTCGCCGCGGGCCTCGACCACGGCCTCGACGGCGGCCCCTTCCTGGTGCTCGAGTGGGTCGACGGCGTCGACGCGCACGCCCTCGTCTCGCGCGAGGAGCGGGTGTCCCCCGCGGCCGGCGCCGTCATCGCGCTCGACCTCGCCGCCGCGCTCGCCGCCGTGCACGCGCACCGCCACGGGGTGCTCCACCGCGACATCGCGCCGGGCAACGTGCTGCTCTCGCGCGACGGCCGCGCGCTGCTCGCCGACTTCGGCCTCGCGCGCTGGCTCGCCTCGCCCCGATCGCAGCCCGCGCACATCGTCGTGGGCAAGCTCGGCTACCTCCCCCCGGAGGTGCTGCGCGGCCGCGTGCACGGCGCCCGCGCCGACCTCTACGGCCTCGGCGTCACCCTCTGGGAACTCCTCGCCGGCCGCCGCCTCTGGGCCCACGAGACCGACCCGGCGGCCCGCGCCCGCGCGTGGCTCCACGCGCCGCGATTACCTCTGCGCGAGGCCGCCCCGGAGGTGCCCGCCCACCTCGCCGCCGTGGTCGACCAATGCCTCGCGCTCGACCCCGCGCGGCGCCTCCCCAACGCGCGCAGCCTCCGCGAAGCGCTGGAGCGCGCCGTCGCCCGCGACCGCATCGAGCCCTGCCGCGACGAGCTCGCCTGCGCCGTCTGGGAGGCCTCGCGCGACCTCCCCGTGTTGGGCCCGAGCACCCGCGTCCGCCGGCAGCGCGCGGCCTACGTGACGGTGAGCGCGATGGCGGTACCGATGGCGATCCGCCCCGCGGCGATCGCGGCCGCCGGCTGACGCCTCAGTGCGAGTAGATGGCGTCGGGGCGCAGCGCCTCGTAGTGCCGCACGGCGGCGTCGCCGACCGCCTTCACCGACGCCGCGTAGAGCGCGGGGCGCGCGGCCCAGCCCAGCAGCGGCACCCAGCCGACGGCCTCGCCGAGGGCCTTCACGCCGAGGTTCTTCACGGTGGAGAGCCCGATGAGCTTGACCGCCCCGGAGTCGTCGATGCGCTCGCCGTAGGCCGCGGCGATGTCGACCACGAGCTTCACCTCGGCGGCCGTCACGGCCATCGAGGTTCCCGGCACCGGGATCAGCCCGCCCACCCCCGCCCCCGCGGCGTACTTCATCACGAGCTGCTGACAGTGTTCGCGCGCGAGCATGGGGGTAGGGGCCTTTCGAGGTGCGTCGTCGGAGTGCGCGGGGCAGGGATCGAACCTGCGACATCCTGCGTGTAAAGCAGGCGCTCTGCCACTGAGCTAACCGCGCGAACGGGGCCTCCGGTTGTACCCCGGGGCCCCTTCAGGTCAACCGGCCGGGCGCACGCCCTCGCCCGCCGCGCGCCGGCCCGCCGCGCGCTCGACCGGGCGGTCGTCTTCCTCGACCATGGCCCCGTCGCGGTACTCCATGGGGCGCGGGCGGTCGCCGAGGCGCGCGTTGGCCTCGGGCCACACCAGCACCTCGCGCAGCACGTCGTCGACGTGCTCGACGAGCACCACGCGCATCGCCTTGAGCACGCGGCGCGGGACGTCGCGGAGGTCCTTCCGGTTGTCGCGCGGCACGATCACGGTGCCGATGCCGCCGCGGTGCGCCGCGAGCAGCTTCTCCTTCAGACCGCCGATCTCGAGCACCCGGCCGCGCAGGGTGATCTCGCCGGTCATCGCCACGTCGCGGCGGACTGGCAACTTCAAGAGCGCCGACACCAGCGAGGTCACCATCGTCACGCCCGCGCTCGGACCATCCTTGGGAATGGCCCCCTCGGGGAAGTGGATGTGCACGTCGATCTTCGCGTAGAAGTCGGGCTCCAGGCCGAAGACCGCCGAGCGGGCGCGCACGTAGCTCATGGCCGCCTGCGCCGACTCCTGCATCACCGTGCCGAGCTTGCCCGTCACGATGAGCTTGCCCTTGCCCGGCACCACCGCGACCTCGTTGGCCAGCAGCTCGCCCCCGAAGGAGGTGACCGCGAGTCCGGCGGTGAGCCCGATGGCGTCCTGCTCCTCCTTGCGACCGACCTTGTACTTCGGCACGCCGAGGTACTTCGGGATGTCGCGGGCCTCGACCACGTAGGCGCCGCCCTTGCCCTCCTTGAGCACCCGGCGGGCGACCTTGCGGATGAGGCTCCCGAGCTCGCGCTCGAGGCTGCGCACGCCCGCCTCGTGCGTGTAGTGGTTGATCACCGTGCGCACGGCGCCTTCGGAGATATCGACCTTCACGCCCTCGAGGCCGCACTCCCGGAGCTGCCGCGGCACGAGGTACTTCACCGCGATGTTGAGCTTCTCGTACTCCGTGTAGCTGCTGAGCTGGATGATCTCCATCCGGTCTTGCAGCGGCAGCGGAATGCCGCCCAGGGTATTGGCGGTGGTGATGAAGATGACCTCGGAGAGGTCATAGTCCATGTCGAGATAGTGGTCATTGAAGGCGGTGTTCTGCTCGGGGTCGAGCACCTCGAGGAGCGCCGCCGCCGGGTCGCCCCGGAAGTCGGTGCTCATCTTGTCGACCTCGTCGAGCAGGAACACCGGGTTGTCCGTCCCGGCCTTCTTCAACGACTGGATGATCTTGCCGGGGAGCGCGCCGATGTACGTGCGCCGGTGCCCGCGCACCTCGGCCTCGTCGCGCACGCCGCCGAGCGAGATGCGCACGAACTTGCGGTTCATCGAGCGGGCGAGCGAGCGCGCGAGCGAGGTCTTGCCCACGCCGGGCGGGCCGACGAGGCAGAGCACCGGGCTGCGCGGCTTGTCGGACAGCGCGCGCACCGCGAGAAACTCCAGCACGCGCTCCTTTACAGTCTTGAGCCCGTAGTGGTCCTCATCGAGGATCTTCTCGGCCTCGACCACGTCGAGCCGGTCGTCCGAGCGGTCGCCCCACGGGAGCGCGAGGATCCAGTCGAGGTAGTTGCGCACCACCGTCGCCTCGGCGCTCATCGGCTGCATCATCCGAAGCTTCTTGATCTCCTTGCGGACGCGCTCCATCGCGTCCTTGGACATCCGCTTCTTCTTCAGTCGATCCTCGAACTCCTGCATCTCATTCTTGAACTCGTCGCGCTCGCCGAGCTCCTTCTGAATGGCCTGCATCTGCTCATTCAGGTAGTACTCCTTCTGGGTGCGCTCCATCTGGCGCTTCACCCGCGAGCGGATCTTCTTCTCGACTTGAAGAATCTCGATCTCGGCCTGCATGGCCTCGTGCAGGCGCTCGAGGCGCTGCACGGCGTCGGTCATCTCCAGCAGCGCCTGGCGGTCGGTGAGCTTGATGCTCCCGAGATGGACGACCACCGTGTCGGCCAGCCGGCCGGGCTCGTCGAGGGTCTGGACCGAGATCAACACCTCGGGCGGAACCCGCTTGTTGAGCTTCACATAGGCCTCGAAGGACGACTGCACCGAGCGCATCAGCCCGTCGACCTCGACGCTCGCTGATACCGTGTCTTCGAGGGGCTCGACGTCGCAGAGGAAGTGGGGCTCGTGGTCGTGCCAGCGGCGCACGACGCCGCGGCGCCGGCCCTCGACGAGCACCTTCACGGTGCCGTCGGGCAGCCGGTGGAACTGGTGGATGCTCCCGATGGTGCCGACCTCGTAGATGTCGTCGGGCACCGGGGCGTTGGTGCGGGGGCGCTTCTGCGCCGCGAGGAAGATCTCCTTGTCACCCGCGAGCGCCGCGTCGATCGCCGCGATGCTCTTCTCGCGGCCGACGAACAGGGGGACCACCATTCGCGGGAACACGATGATGTCCCGCAACGGCAGCAACGGCAGCACGAGCAGGTCGCCCGCGCCTTCGCCCTTCGATGATGACATGGAGGCTCCTAGAGGGGAGTCGGCGGCGGAGGCTACGCGCTCTCGGCCGACTCCTTGTGGTAGACGATGAGCGGGGTCTCGTGCCGGAGGATCACCTCCTCGTTGACGATGACCTCCTTGATGCCGCTCTTGCTCGGGATCTCGTACATCACGTCGAGCATCGCGTTCTCGAGGATGGCCCGGAGGCCGCGCGCGCCGCTCAGCCGGGTGAGGGCCTCGCGCGCCACCGCCGCGAGCGCCCCGCGGGTGAACTTGAGCTTCACGCCGTCCATCTCGAAGAGCTTCTTGTACTGCCGCTCGAGGGAGTTCTTCGGCTTCGTGAGCACGTCGACGAGGGCTTCCTCGTTGAGCTCGTGCAGCGTCGCCAGCATCGGCAGGCGCCCGATGAACTCGGGGATGAGCCCGAACTTCAGCAGGTCTTCGGGCTGCACCTGCGCGAGCAGCTCGCCGATCTTGCGCTCGTTCTTGCTGGCGATCTCCGCACCGAAGCCGAGGCTCTTGGTGTTGGTGCGCCGCTCGATCACCTGGTCGAGGCCCACGAAGGCCCCGCCGCAGATGAACAGGATGTTGGTCGTGTCGACCTGGAGGAACTCCTGCTGCGGGTGCTTGCGCCCGCCCTTCGGCGGCACGTTGGCGACCGTGCCCTCGAGGATCTTCAGGAGCGCCTGCTGCACGCCCTCGCCCGACACGTCGCGCGTGATCGAGGGGTTGTCGCCCTTGCGCGCGATCTTGTCGATCTCGTCGATATAGACGATGCCGCGCTGCGCCCGCTCGATGTCGTGGTCGGCGTTCTGCAGCAGCTGGACGATGATGTTCTCGACGTCCTCGCCGACGTAGCCCGCCTCGGTCAGCGTGGTCGCGTCGGCGATGGCGAAGGGAACATTCAGGATCTTCGCCAGCGTCTGCGCGAGCAGCGTCTTGCCGGTGCCGGTCGGCCCGAGCAAGAGAATGTTCGACTTCTGGAGGTCGACCTCCTCGCCCGCGCCCTTGGCCTCGATGCGCTTGTAGTGGTTGTGCACCGCCACCGCGAGGATCTTCTTCGCGCGGTCCTGCCCGACCACGTAGTCGTCCAGGATCGCCTTGATCTCCGCCGGCTTCGGGATGGGGGAGCTGCCGCGGAGGTTCTCCTCGCGCTCCCCTTCCTCCACCAGGATGTCGTTACACAACCCGATGCACTCATCGCAGATGTAGACCGTCGGCCCCGCGATGAGCTTCTTCACGTCCCGCTGGCTCTTGCCGCAGAACGAGCACGTCAGGTTGCCGTGGTCCCCTCGATCCTTGCCCGTCACCGGTGCCTCGTTCCTCCACGGCGCTTCGCTCGTGGCTGGGATTGCTTCGAACCCGCGTCAACTCTAGGACGCCGCCCCACAGCGGGGCAAGCGAGCCGCAAGGCCCGCGCTCAGCGCTTCGGCGCTTCCTTGCGGCCGGTGACCACTTCGTCGATGAGCCCGTAGGTCTTGGAGTCCTCGGCGCTCAGGTAGAAGTCGCGCTCGGTGTCGCGGCGGATCTTCTCGCTCTCCTGCCCGGTGTGCTTCACGTAGATGTCCGTGAGCTTCTGCCGGAGGTACAGGATCTCCTTGGCGTGGATCTCGATGTCGGTCGCCTGGCCGCGCGCGCCGCCGAGCGGCTGGTGCAGCAGGATGCGGGAGTTGGGGAGCGCGAGGCGCCGGCCCTTGGTGCCCGCGCAGAGCAGCACCGACGCCATCGAGGCCGCCATGCCCAGGCACAGCGTGCTCACCGGGCAGCGGATGTACTGCATGGTGTCGTAGATCGCGAGTCCCGACGTGATCACGCCGCCGGGGCTGTTGATGTACAGCATGATCTCCTTATCGGGATCTTCGCTCTCGAGATAGAGCAGCTGCGCGATGATGATGTTCGCGACGTCGTCGTTGACCTCGGTGCCGAGGAAGACGATCCGGTCCTTGAGCAGCCGGGAGAAGATGTCCCACGAGCGCTCGCCGCGGTGGGTGGTCTCGATGACCTGCGGGTACGGGATGAAGCTGCGGTTGCGGTCGTCCATGCTCACGCCTCCTTCGCCGCGCTGACGTCGCTCGCGTCGGTCGGCACTTCCGTGATCGTCGCCTTGCTCAGCAGCAGGTCGAGCACCTTCTTCTCCAACACCTCGCTGATCAGCAGGTCGCGCTTCTGCTGGTCGCGGTACTCGACGCGCAGCCGGGGCAGCGCGCGGCCGGTCTCCTTCGCCATCTCCTCGAGGCGGGCGTTGAGGTCGGCCTCGGTGACGCTGATGCCGTGGGTGCGGGCCACCTCGGTGAGCAGCAGGCCCGCGCGGACGCGCTGCTCGGCCTCGCCGCGCAGGGTGGTCTCGAGGTCGGCGCCCTCGCCCAGCGTGCCGCCGAGCTCGCGCAGCAGCGACGGCCGGAGCTGCCCGAGCACCTGGGTCACCAGCGACGGCGGCACCGGGATGGTGTTCGCCTTGACGAGGCTCTCGATGGCCTCCTCGCGGACGTCGTCGTCGGAGCGGTCGGCGAACTGCTTCTGGAGCGTGGCGAGGGTGCTGGCCTTGAGGGCCTCGAGGCTCTCGGCCCCGACGTCCTTGGCGAACTCGTCGTCGAGCTCGGGGAGCACCTTCTCCTGGAGCGTGGTGAGCGTGAGGCGGAACTGGCCGGCCTTGCCCGCGAGCTCCTTCTGGCGGTGCGTCTCGGGGAAGGTCACGGGGACCTCCCTGGTCTCGCCCGGCGACATCCCGCGCAGGCCCTCGTCGATCTCCTTGATGAGGGTGTTGCGACCGAGCTCGACGGTGCGGCCCTTGGCGCCGAACTCCGCGATCTCGACGCCGTCGACGAGGATCGCCACGTCGAAGGTGGCCGTGTCGGTCTCCTTGGCGGGGCGCATCGGGTCGGGCGTGCGCAGCGTGGCGTTCTCTTCGCGCTTCTGCTGGAGGGCGACGTCGAGCTGCGCGTCGCCGACGGTGTAGACCTTGCGGGTGAGCTTGAGGGCGCCGAGGTCGATGCCGCTCATGTCGGGGCGCACCTCGACCTGCGCGGTGTAGGCCCACTCGGCGGTGCTGAGCAGGTCGCTCTCGGTCTCGACGCGCGGCTGGCCGATGACCTCGAGCTTCTGGTCGCGGATGGCGCCCGGCAGCGTCTCGTCGATCATCTTGCGGAACACATCAGAGGCGACCTGGCCGCCGAAGTACTGCTTCAGGACCGGACGCGGCACCTTGCCCTTGCGGAACCCTCGGATCTGCGCGTCGCGCCCGAGCTTCTGGAAGGCCCGGTCGAGCTCGGCGTCGACCTTCTCCTTGGCGAGGACGACGCGGAGCGACACTTCAACGGGCGAGAGACGCGAGACAGTGACCTGCATGGAACGCTGTGCCTCAACGGGGGGGTGGAAGGTGACGGGCGGCGGACTCTAACGAGGGGTGCCCCTGTGTCAAGCACGCGCTCAGCGGTTGGCGACGACCCACGCGAGCGCGCGGCGCACGACGGGCGCGAAGTCGGGCGGGAGCTGGTGCCCCGCGGCGTCGAGGATTCGGAGCTCGACCCGACCGAGATGCTCGCGGCGCATGAGCGCGGCGGCGCGCCGGGTGCGCTCGACGATGCCGTCACCTGCCCCGGTAAGGAGGTACACGCGGCGCAGCGCGCGGCGCGCGGCGGGGTAGAGCTCGGTGTTCATCCCGACGTAGCCGTCGTGCGCCGCGAAGATCACCCAACGCGGGAAGACCGCCGGCTCCATCAACCCGGTCTGCATCGCGACGAAGGCGCCCTCGCTGAAGCCCATCACCACGTTGTCGTTGCGGCGCACCCGGCGGGGGAAGCGGCGGAAGAGGCCGTCGAGCGCCGCCATCGTGTACGAGTGCGCGAGGGCGGCGTTGTTGTTCCAGACGCGGTGGCCGTCGCCGCGGATGCCGGGGCCCTGCGGGCAGATCAGCCAGCCGCGGGGGGTGACCACCGGGGCGAAGCGCGCGCAGTTCTCCCGGGGGTCGGCCCCGCGCGCGTGCAGGTAGACGAAGACCCGCGCCCGCCCGCCCACCCGCGGGCGGAAGAACCACGCGTCGGGGATGCCCGGGAGCTCCAGCTGCTCGGGGTCGCCCGGCGCGCGCCGCCGGCGGGCCCGGGTCGCCGCCACCAGCCGCTCGTGCTCGGCCCGGTCGTCGCCGCGGCCGAACATGCGCGCGCGCACCGGGCGGGTGTTGCCCGTGACCGCGTTGGGTCGCGTGGGCAGCGGCTCGTCGGGCACCACCGGCGGCGGCGGCGCGGCCGGCGTCGGCCCGTCGTCGGGCACCTCGGGGGAGTCGCCCGGGGCGAGCGGGTCGTTGTCCGATCCGCCGTCGGGCGCGGGCTGCGCCGACGCCGGGGCGGCGGCGGAGAGCGCCGCGACGAGCGCCGCCGAGACGAAGCGCCACGGCAGGGATGGACGGACCGCGCGCATCGGGGCGAGTGCGTTACCGCCCGCGCGCGCCGAGGGTCAAGTCAGGGCGTCGGGGCCCCGGGCTCGTCGGTCACCGCCGGGGCCGGTCGCGCGCGGAGCCGGCGCACGTAGTCGACGACCATCGCGAGCTCGCGCTCGCTCATCCGGTCGTGGAAGCGCGGCATGTGATTGCGGGCGCCGTAGTTCTCGGGCGCGCCGGGGTTCAGGAGCTGCGCGCGGATGGACGCGCGCGAGCCCCAGGCGTCGAGGTTGGGCGCGTCGCGGTCGGCGGCCTCGGTCTCCGAGGTGTCGCCCGCGCCCTGGTGGCAGGTGGTGCAACGGCGCCGGTAGATCGCCTCGCCCGCGGCGACCAGCGCGGGGTCGGGCGCCGCCTCGCCGGGCTCATACCCCCGCGAGTAAAGCCACTCGGAGACGGCCCGCACCCCGTCGTCGTGGAGCCGCCGACGCTGCGGCGGCATGTCGTGGATCGCGGTCGTGCCCATGAGCTCGGGGTGGTCGGGCCAGACGACGAAGGCCGTCGCCCACTCGCGCGAGCCGAAGCCGTCGAGGCGCGGACCCTTGCGCTGCGTGCTCACCCCGCGCACGGCGTGACAGGTGCCGCAGTGCTGCGCGAAGAGCTCGCCCGGCCGCACCGCGGGGTCGTTGTGCAGCATGTCGAGCGGCCCTTCGGGGGGAATGCCCCGCCGCGCGAGCGCCCTCGCCCGCCCCGCCGTCGCCCGGGCCTCGCGCAACGAGCGCACGAACTCGGGGGTCGCGACGCCGCGGCGCTGCTCGACGCCGAGGGCGACCGCCCCGAGGCCCGCCAGCAGCAGCGGCGAGAGCACCAGCGCGCGGCGCCAGCGGCGGTCGCTCCGGTCGAGCCACGGGACGAGCGCGACGAAGGTCGTGAGCGCGCCCGGGATGATCATGGTCCCGATGACCTGGAGGCGGCCGGGGAAGTACCGGAGCAGCTGCGAGAGCGGCGAGAAGAACCACTCGGGCACCGCGGGGAAATGGCTCGACGCGTCGGCCGGGGCCGAGAGGGGGGCGCCCCAGCGGCGGGCCAGGAGGGTGACGACCGC
>JAQBQI010000092.1 GCA_028287085.1 Myxococcaceae bacterium | reverse complement strand
CCGACGCCGTCAGCGTGAGCGCGAACCTGGCAGCATTCTCGTGCACCCGAGCCCTGCCCCCGCCCCGCGGGGGTAGGGCGCGCGGCAGCGGGGAAGGGGGCCCACGGCCCGCCCGGGTGACCTGAGGTGCGCATCGTGTTCATCCGGCGTGCATCCTTCGGGCGCGGCGGCGGAAGAACTCCGCGAGGGCGGTGATGTACGGCCGGTGCGTCGCGACGTTGATCGCGTCGAGCCCGAGCCGGCGGAAGAGCGTGTCGCGCGTGACCTTCTGCTGCGCGATCGTGCGCCGGTAGTGCTCGCGCACCCGCGGGTCGCGCGTGTCGACCTCGATCCACTCGCCGGTCTCGAGGTCCTCCGCGAGCATGACGCCGACGTCGGGGAGCTCGTCCTCGCGCGGGTCGCTCACGTACACCGGCACCAGGTCGTGGCGCGCCGCCGCGACGCGCAGCGCGTGCTCGTAGTCGTTGCCCAGGAAGTCGCTCACGACGAAGGACACCGCGCGCCGCCGCGACAGGTGCCCGAGCACCTCCAGCGCGAGCGAGAGGTTGGTGCCCACCGCCACGCCCGGCGGCCGCGGCGCCGGCTTGAACTGCATGATCTCGCTCACCACCCGCATCACGTGGCGCGCGCCCTTGCGCGGCGGCACCACCTTCTCGACGCGGTCGGTGAAGAGCACGAGGCCCACGCGGTCGTTGTTCTTCACCGCGCTGAAGGCCATCACCGCGCTCACCTCGGCGACCAGCTCGCGCTTCAGCATCGAGCGCGTGCCGAAGTCCTGCGAGCCCGACAGGTCGACCAGCAGCATCACGGTCATCTCGCGCTCCTCGCGAAACACCTTGATGTGCGGGGCGTTGGTGCGGGCCGTGACGTTCCAGTCGATGAAGCGGACGTCGTCGCCCGGCTGGTACATCCGCACCTCGTCGAAGGCCAGGCCGCGGCCCTTGAACACCGACGCGTACGCGCCCACCAGCTGGTCGTTGGCGAGCCGCGCCGTGGTGATCTCGATGCGCCGAAGCTTCTTGAGCAGCTCCTTGGGGATCATCCGCGTGGCCTCTACGGCACCTCGACGGCCTCGAAGATGCGCGTCACCACCTGGTCGGCCGTGACCTCCTCGGCCTCGGCCTCGTAGGTCAACGAGATGCGGTGGCGCAGCACGTCCATGCCGATCGCCTTCACGTCCTCGGGGATCACGTACCCGCGGTGCTGGAGGAAGGCCCGCGCCCGCGCCGCCATGTTGAGCGCGATCGACGCGCGCGGCGACGCCCCGTAGCGGATCATCGGCGCGAGCTCCTTGAGCCCGGCCTTCTGCGGGTCGCGCGTCGCGAACACCAGCGAGATGATGTAGTCCTTGAGCTTGTCGTCGACGTAGATCTCGGGGATCAGCTTGCGCGCCGCCAAAATCTGCTCGGGCGTGACCTTCGGCGACACCGTGGCGGGCGAGACGGCGGTCTGCCGGTCCATGATGGCGCGCTCCTCTTCGCGGGTGGGGTAGCCCACCTTCACCATCAGCATGAAGCGGTCGATCTGGGCCTCGGGCAGCGGGTACGTGCCCTCCTGCTCGACCGGGTTCTGCGTGGCCATCACGATGAAGGGATCGGGGAGCTTGAAGGTCTGGTCGCCGAGGGTGACCTGGCCCTCCTGCATGGCTTCGAGCAGCGCGCTCTGCACCTTGGCGGGCGCGCGGTTGATCTCGTCGGCGAGCACCAGGTTGGCGAAGATGGGGCCCTTCTTGGCGACGAAGGTGCCGTCCTGCGGGCGGTAGATGACCGTGCCCACGAGGTCGGCGGGCAGCAGGTCGGGGGTGAACTGCACCCGCGCGAACTGCGACTGGAGCACGTCGCAGAGCGTGCGCACGGTCAGGGTCTTGGCGAGGCCGGGGACGCCCTCGAGCAGCACGTGGCCGCGGGCGAGCAGCCCGATGAGCAGGCGCTCGACCATGGTGTTCTGCCCGACGATCACCCGGCCGACCTCGACCAGGATGTCGTCGATGAACTTCGACTCTTGCTTGACCAGATCGTTGAGCGCGAGGTTGTACGACATAGGGATCGGCGCGGATTTTCCGTGGGTGGGGCCGTGCGGGGCGACCGCTCGGAGTTCGGGACGGGCGCTGTACCGCGGCGGCGCGGCGCGATGCAACCCGATGGCGGGGGAGAAGTATTCCCGACGCGGACGGGACGACGCGTGGCCCCGGGGCCGCGAGGGCGGTAGCGTGCGCCCACTGGTTGCCTCGGGCGAGGGCTCCATGCTTCGCTGGCGATGGTGGCACTGGCGGTTGAACCCATGAGCGACAGCGACCTGCCGGAACCGACCATCGCGCTCCCGGCCGGGTCACGCTTCGGGGCCTACGAGGTCGTGCGCGTGCTCGGCACCGGGGCCTTCGGCACCGTCTACGAGGCCCTGCGCCACCCCCTGCGCAAGCGCGTCGCGCTCAAGGTGCTGCACGCCGACATGGCGCGAAACCCCGAGGCCGTCGCGCGCTTCCTGCGCGAGGCCGAGGCCGCCTCGCAGCTCGACCACCCGCACATCGTCGACGTGCAAGACCTCGGGGCCATCGACGGGTCATCCTTCATCGCGATGGAGTTTCTCGAGGGCGAGACCCTCGACGCGCGCATCGACCGCGTCGGCCGCCTCACGGTCGCCGAGACCCTCGACGTGATGTTCCCCATCCTGTCGGCCGTCGCCGCGGTGCACGCGAAGGGGATCATCCACCGCGACCTCAAGCCCGCCAACGTCTTCCTCACGCCCGGCCCGCAGGGCGATTTCCCCCGGCTGCTCGACTTCGGCATCGCCAAGGACACCACCACCAAGAGCTCGCTCACCCGCACCACGGCGGTGCTCGGCACGCCCTCGTACATGTCCCCCGAGCAGGTGCGCGAGTCGCGCCTCATCGACGCGCGCACCGACGTCTGGGCCCTCGGCGTGGTGCTCCACGAGTGCGTCACCGGCCGCCGCCCCTTCGACGGCGCGTCGCTCTTCGAGACCTTCGAGCAGATCATGCGCGCGCCCATCGCCGCCCCCGGCGAGACCGTCCCCGGCGTCGACCCCGGCTACGACGTCGTCGTGCTGCACGCCCTCCAGCGCGAGCCCGCCAACCGCATCGCCTCCGTGCGCGCCCTCGGCGCCGCCCTGCTCCCCTTCGCCTCGCCCGCCGCGCGGGCCGCCTGGGCGCGCGACTTCACCCGCTCCGACCCGCCCGCCGCGGCGGCCCCCTCGGGCGAGAGCCCCGCCGCGCCGCGCGTCCCGCCGATCACCCTCGCCGCCCAGTCGCTCCCGATCGAGCCGGTCGTGCCGACGCGCTCGTCGCGCTCGCTCGTGCTGGTCGCCGGCGCGCTCACCACCGTGCTCATCGTCCTCGCCGTGCTCGTCTCGCTCCGCGGCCGCACGCCCGCCGCGGCGACGATGCGCCCGCCCCTCGTCGTGCGCAGCAACCCCGCGCCGGTGGTCGAGCCGGTCGCGCCGACCCCCGCGCCCCCGCCCCTCGTCGCGGCGCCTCAACCCGAGCCCGCGCCTGCGGTCGCGCCGCCCGAACCCGCGCCCCTCGTCGCCCCGGTCGTGCGGGCCCCCGTCGGGCGGGCTCCCGTCGTACGCGCGCCCGTCGTGCGGCGCCCACTGCCGACGCAGCCGACGCCGCCGACGCAGCCGACGCCGCCGAATCCCGCCACCCCGCCGGGCATCGGCAACTACTGAAGGCATGAACTCCCCAATGCGACG
Source organism: Myxococcaceae bacterium (assembly GCA_028287085.1). Taxonomy (GTDB): domain Bacteria; phylum Myxococcota_A; class Polyangia; order Polyangiales; genus SCUS01. The sequence goes on along the minus strand of JAQBQI010000092.1, from coordinate 581 downwards.
ACCCGGCTGGTGGCTGCTGATCGTGCTCGCGGCGTCGGGCTCCGCCCTCGCGCAGACGCCCGCCGTCGAGGAGCAGCACCGCCGCGGCATGGCGCTGCGCGCGCAGGGGCAGAACGCCGAGGCGGCGGAGGTGTTCCGCACGATCTACGGGCAGACGCGCGAGCCGCGGGCGCTGGCGCGGCAGGGGCTCGCCGAGGCCGCGGCCGAGCAGTGGGTCGCCGCCGACGAGCACCTGCGCGCCGCCCTCGGCTTCGCCACCGACGCGTGGATCAACGCCAACCGGCAGAACCTCGCGCGCGACCTCGGCGTGATCGAGGGTCACCTCGGCACGCTGGAGGTCGTGAGCCCGGTGCGCGGCGCCGAGCTGCGGGTCAACGACGTGGTGCGCGGGACGACCCCGCTGGCGGCGCCGCTGCGGGTGCTGGCGGGCGCGGCGCGCGTCGAGCTGCGCGCCGAGGGCTACGTCCCGCTGAGCCGCGAGGTGACCGTGGCCGCGGGCGTGATGGCCCCGCAGCGCGTCGAGCTGCAGCCGCAGCGGGCGGCCGCGGCGGTCGTCGTGACGCCGCCGCCGGTGCGCACGC
>JAQBQI010000084.1 GCA_028287085.1 Myxococcaceae bacterium | reverse complement strand
GTCTTCGGTCGCGCCGCGCCGGCGCAGCCCGTGGCGGTCGACGTCGTCGCGGGCGCCGGTGAGCCGCTCGAGGGCCTCGACGTCGCCCGAGAGCGTGAGGGTGCGCACGATGCCCTCGCGGTCTTCGAGCACCACGTAGGCGCGGGCCGCGTCGGCGTGCTCGCCGAGGGCCTCGAGCGCGCGGGCCGCGTCGGCCAGGGCGCGCCGGTCGTCGTCGGTGCGGGGGTGGTCGTCCTCGGCCTCCTCGACCGTGAGGCGCGCGAGGCAGCGCCGGGCCTCGACGCGCTGGCCGTCGTCGCGGGCGATGGTGGCGGCGCGCGTGAGCAGGGCGCGCCTGGCGTCGTGCCCCCGCGTGGTGTCGGCGACCGCGAGCAGCACGCGCACGGCCTCGTCGCGCGAGCCCGCGTCGACGTACAAACGCACCGCGTCTTCGAAGCGGCCCTCGGCCTCGGCCCGCTCGGCTCCGCCGGTCGACCGGAATGCGCGCGACAACCATGACCACATGGATGATCCTCGTGAAGGCGTGATAGATACCACGGGGTGCGCTGTCCCGACCTCGCGACCGCTCTGATGCGACCCGCCCGTCGACAGTGGCCCGACCGAACAATCGACGACGAGAAGGAGGCGTGTGATGTCTAGCGGCAATCGCCTGGGCGAACTTCTGGTGCGCGAGAAGCGCATCTCCCTGACGCAGCTCAAAGCAGCGCAGGACGAGCAGAAGCGCACCGGGCAGAACCTTACCTACGCACTGGCGAAGCTCGGGTACATCTCCGAGAAGGAGATCGCGAACTTCCTGGCCCAGGAGTACCGCGTCCCGAGCATCGACCTCAACGCGGTCGAGCTCGACCCCGAGCTCGGCAAGATCGTCACGAAGGAGATCTGCGAGAAGCACCGCATCGTGCCCATCTCGCGCGCGGGCACCTCGCTCATCGTGGCGATGAGCGACCCGACCAACCTCAACGCCATCGACGCGGTGCGGTTCCTCACGACCTACAACGTCGAGCCGGTGGTCGCGAGCGAGAACGCGATCCTCGCGGCCATCGAGCGCATGTTCGCGGCGCAGGCCCAGGGCAGCGACATCGAGGACGTGCTCGGCGAGTTCGCCGACGGCGACATCGAGTTCGGCGACGACGCGGAGGACGAGGCCAACGCGATGGACCTCGCCAAGGCCAGCGAGGACGCGCCCATCGTGCGCCTCTGCAACGCCATCCTGCTCAACGCCATCAAGGTGCGCGCGAGCGACATCCACATCGAGCCCTACGAGAAGAAGCTCCGGGTGCGCTACCGCATCGACGGCGTGCTCCGCGAGGAGATGTCCCCGTCGATCAAGATGAAGAACGCGATCTCGTCGCGCATCAAGATCATGTCGAGCCTCGACATCGCCGAGCGGCGCCTCCCGCAGGACGGGCGCATCAAGCTCAAGATGCCGGGCGGCAAGGAGATGGACTACCGCGTGTCCGTGCTCCCGACGATCTGGGGCGAGAAGATCGTCATGCGCCTCTTGGACAAGTCGAACCTCCAGCTCGACATGACCAAGCTGGGCTTCGAGAAGCAGGCGCTCGAGTGGTTCATGAAGGCCATCCACAACCCCTTCGGGATGGTGCTGGTCACGGGCCCGACGGGCTCCGGCAAGACCACGACGCTCTACTCCGCGCTCTCCGAGCTCAACAAGGTCTCCGAGAACATCTCCACCGCCGAAGACCCCGTCGAGTACAACCTCCAGGGCATCAACCAGTGCCAGATGCACGACGACATCGGGCTCAACTTCGCCGCGGCGCTGCGCTCGTTCCTGCGGCAGGACCCCGACATCATCATGGTCGGCGAGATCCGCGACTTCGAGACGGCCGAGATCGGCGTGAAGGCCGCGCTCACGGGCCACATGGTGCTCTCGACGCTGCACACCAACGACGCCCCCGGCACGGTGTCGCGCCTCCTCAACATGGGCATCGAGCCCTTCATGGTGACGGCCGCGACCACGCTCGTGCTCGCCCAGCGCCTCGCCCGCCGCATCTGCTCGGAGTGCAAGCAGGAGGTGAAGGTCGCCGCCGACGCCCTCCGCGACATCGGCTTCAAGGAGGAGGAGATTGCGCAGGCCAACGGGCGGCTCTGGAAGGGCCAGGGGTGCGGCAACTGCAACGGCACCGGGTACCGCGGCCGCGTCGCGCTCTACGAGGTCATGCCGATGTGGGACGAGCTCAAGGAGCTCGTGCTCCAGGGCGCCTCGGCGGCCGAGCTCAAGACCCAGGCGATCCGCTCGGGCCTGCGCACGCTGCGCATGAGCGGCATCACCAAGTGCCTCGAGGGCGTGACCACCACCGAGGAGATCATCCGCGTGACCCTGTCGGACGTGAACAAGTCCGCGAGCTGAGGCTCTGCCCATGACCGCCCCCTCCGAGGCCTCGCCTCCCTCCATCCTCGAGCTCCTCCGCATCATGGTCGAGCGGAGCGCGAGCGACCTGCACATCACCACCGGGGCGCCGCCGATGCTGCGCATCGACGACCAGCTCATCCCGCTGCGCCGCAACCTCGCCGTGCTCACGCCCGCCGACACGCAGCGGCTCTGCTACCAGATCCTCACCGAGGAGCAGCGGGCCCGCTTCGAGCGCAGCTGCGAGATCGACCTCTCCTTCGGGGTGAAGGGCCTCGCGCGCTTCCGCGCGAACATCTTCCTCCAGCGCGGCGCCGTCGCGGGCACCTTCCGCGCGATCCCCTTCAAGATCCTCGCGCTCGAGGAGCTCGGGCTGCCGCCGGTGGTGGGCGAGTTCATCACCAAGGCCCGCGGGCTCGTGCTGGTCACGGGCCCGACGGGCAGCGGCAAGACCACCACGCTCGCGGCGATCATCGACAAGATCAACGCCGAGACGCGCCAGCACATCGTCACGATCGAAGACCCGATCGAGTACATGCACCTCAACAAGAACTCGCTGGTCAACCAGCGCGAGGTGGGCACCGACTCGGCGACCTTCAAGGACGCCCTGCGCAACGTGCTGCGGCAGGACCCCGACGTCGTCTTCATCGGCGAGCTGCGCGACCAGGAGACCGTCGAGGCCGCGCTCACCGTGTCCGAGACCGGGCACCTCGTGCTCGGCACGCTGCACACCAACTCCGCGTGGCAGGCCATCCACCGCATCGTCGACATGTTCCCGTCGCACCAGCAGCAGCAGGTGCGCGTGTCGCTGTCCTTCGTGCTCCAGGGGGTCGTCACGCAGCTGCTGCTGCCGCGCGCGGGCGTCCCCGGGCGCATCGCGGCGGTCGAGGTGCTGGTGCCCAACTCGGGCATCCGCTCGCTCATCCGCGAAGACAAGGTCCACCAGATCTACTCGCTGATGCAGGTCGGCCAGGCCGCCTCGGGGATGCAGACGATGAACCAGTCGCTCGCCACGCTGGTGGCGCGACGGCTCATCACGATGGAAGAAGCGCAGGGCCGCTCCAACGACCCGATCGAGCTCCTGCAGCTGGTCGAGACCGCGCGCGCCGCGGCGCCGGTGCGCCCCGCCCCGCGAGAACCGTAGCCAAGCGCGAGAACCTTTTGACCCCGGGCGCGGGGGCCAAGTACCATCGCCGTCGATGCCGACGTTCACCTATGAGGCCAAGACCCGGGGCGGCGAGGTTCGCACCGGCACCATGGAGGCCGAGGACGAGGCCGCCGTCGGGCAACGCCTCCGACAGCAGCAGCTCCAGCCGACCAAGGTCGCGAAGAAGGGCTTCAGCTTCAACTTCGGCGGCGGCGGCACCGTCACCACCAAAGACCTCGTCATCTTCACGCGGCAGTTCTCGACGATGATCGACGCCGGCCTGCCGCTCGTGCAGTGCCTCGACATCCTCGGCTCGCAGATCGAGAACCCCGCCTTCGCCCGCGTGCTGCGCACCGTGAAGAACGACGTCGAGGGCGGCCTGACCTTCAGCGACTCGCTGGCCAAGCACCCGCGCATCTTCGACCACCTGTTCTGCAACCTCGTCCGCGCCGGGGAGATCGGCGGCATCCTCGACACCATCCTCCAGCGCCTCGCGGCCTACATCGAGAAGAACGCGAAGCTGGTGCGCCAGGTGAAGAGCGCGCTCACCTACCCCATCGGGGTGATGTTCATCGCCGTGGCGGTCATCGCGGTGATGATGATCTTCGTGATCCCCACCTTCGAGGCGATGTTCAAGGAGTTCGGCGGCGAGCTCCCCGGCCTCACGCAGACGGTCATCAACGCGTCGCACTTCTTCGTCAACAACGTCTTCCTCCTGCTCGGCGGCACCATCGGCAGCCTCTACGCGTTCTCGTACTGGAAGCGCACGCCGAGCGGCACGCGCATCATCGACCGCGCGCTGCTCCAGTTCCCGGTCATCGGCGGGGTGATGCGCAAGATCGCCGTCGCGCGCTTCACCCGCACGCTCGGCACGCTGCTCTCGTCGGGCGTGCCCATCCTCGACGCCATGGAGATCGTGGCCAAGAGCTCCGGCAACTACATCATCGAGCAGGGCATCATGACGGCCCGCGCGAAGATCGCCGAGGGCAAGAACATGGCCGAGCCCCTCGCCGAGACGCAGGTCTTCCCGTCGATGGTGGTGCAGATGATCGCGGTCGGCGAGCAGACCGGCGCGCTCGACACCATGCTCAACAAGATCGCCGACTTTTACGAGGAGGAGGTCGACGTCGCCGTCGGCGCCATGACCTCGCTGCTCGAGCCCATCATGATGGTCTTCATCGGCGGCAGCGTCGGCACGATGATCATCGCGATGTACCTCCCGATCTTTACGATGGCCGGTAACGTCAAGGCCGGCTGAGGCCCCCGCACGGTGGCCCCGCGCGCCCCGTCCCTCCTCCCCGAGCAGCTCTCGCTCGTCGGCAACTCCGACGCGCAGCTCCGCGACCGCTTCCAGTACCTCACCGCCGCGCGCGTGATGGTCTGCACCGTCATCTTCGGCGGCACCGTCGCCGTGTACCTCGCCGAGGGCCACTCGCTCGACGACGCCACGCCGAAGCTCCTGCTCTCGGTGATCATCGCGATCTACGCCGTCTCGCTCGTCTACGCGCTCCAGATCCGGCTCGCGCCGCGCGGGCGCCTGCTGCGGCTCACCGCGGTGAGCATCGCCCTCGACCTCGCCGCGTGGACGGTGCTCGCCTACGCCACGGGCGGCGCGGGCTCGCCGCTCAGCACCTTCTTCGGGCTGAGCACCCTCACCGCGGCGCTCGTGCTCGGCGGCAACGGCACCCTCTGGACGGCGGTCTCGTCGCTCTCGGCCTACGGCCTGCTCGCGCTCAGCGGGGCGCTCGGCCTCGTGCAGCCCCCGGCCGACCAGATGAACCTCCCGAGCAACCCGATCGAGACCACCTACCAGATGGTCGTCACGCTCACGGCCATCATCTCGATCACCGCCATCGGCGGCGCGCTCGCCGACCGCCTCGTGGTCACCGGCGACGCGCTGCTCCGCGTCGAGGCCTCGCGGGTCAGCCTCATCGCCCTCTACGAGGACGTGCTGCGCTCCATCCCCGCCGCGCTCGTGACGTACACGGCCGACGGCGTGGTCGACGGCGCCAACCCCTTCGCGGCGCTCTTCCTCGACCTCGAGCCCGTCGAGATGCTCGGCCGCCCGACCCACGAGGTGCTGCCCTTCATCCCCCGCGTCGCGCTCGACGGCGACGCGGGCAGCTCCAGCGGCGACGCGCGCCTGAAGACGCCCTACCGCGAGATCCCGGTCGCGTACCACGTCGCGCCGCTCTACTCGCACGACGGCTCGCGCCGCGGCGGCATCGTCGTCGTCGAGGACCGATCGCACGAGGAGGGGCTGCGCCACGCGGTCGAGACCTCCGAGCGCTTCGCCCAGCTCGGGCGCCTCGCGGCCGGCCTCGCGCACGAGATCCGCAACCCCCTCGGGGCCATCTCCGGCTGCGTCGAGCTGGTGCGCGAGACCGCCGCCCTCGACGAGGAGGAGCGCGCGCTGCTCGCGACCGTGAGCCGCGACGTCGCGCGCCTCAACGACCTCGTCACCGACATGCTCCAGTTCGCGAAGCCGCGGCCGCCCGACCGCTCGCCGGTCGACCTCGCGGCGCTCGCGCGCGACGTCGTCGCCCTCGCCCGCAGCTCGGGGGGCCCCGAGGCGCGCGTGGTCATCTCGCTGCGGGCCGAGCAGCCCGTGGTCGCGACCGTCGACGCCGCCCAGTACAAGCAGGTGCTCTGGAACCTCCTGCGCAACGCCGCGCAGGCCTCGCGCGTGGGCGCCGAGGTCGAGATCGTGGTGACCGCCACCGAGCACGAGGCCTCGCTGCTCGTGTTCGACCGCGGCCCCGGCATCGAGCCCGAGCTGCGCGAGCGGATCTTCGACGCGTTCTACTCGGGCACCGCGCGCGGCACGGGCCTCGGGCTCGCGATCGTGAAGCGCATCGCCGACGCGCACCACGGGCGGGTGGAGATCCTCGAGCGCGAGGGGGGCGGGAGCATCTTCGGCTGGGTCGTGCCGCGCGACGTGATCACCGCCGCGCTGGCGGGCCCGTCCGAGCCGACGGGCGAGATGCCCGCGGCGCCGTCGGTCAACCCGCCGTCATGAGCCCTGCTGCCGGCGCTCCTTGGCCTCGACGGCCTCGACGAAGAGGCGCGTGTACTCGAGGGCCGAGGTCACCGAGAAGACCATCGACAGCACCACGAGCCACTGGCCGCAGAGGTTGAGGTCGACCGGGTGCGGGTAGAAGGGCACCACGGGGTAGCGGAAGTGCAGCACCAGGCAGAGGATGCCGACCATCTGGATGGCGGCCTTCCACTTGCCGCCCTCGCCCGCGGCGATGACCACGCCCTCGTTGGCGGCGATGGCGCGCAGCGAGGTGATCGAGAGCTCGCGGGCGAGCAGCACCACGACGATCCACGGCGCGATGCGGCCCATGCGGGTGAGGTAGACCAGCGTGGCCATCACCAGCAGCTTGTCGGCGAGGGGGTCGAGGAACTTCCCGAACACGCTCTCGATGCCCTGCTTACGGGCCAGGTAACCGTCGAGCAGGTCGGTGACCGCCGTGGCCCCGTAGAGCCAGCCGGCGATGACCGCGTCGCGGGGCGTGCCCGCCGTGACGAAGTAGAGCACCACCGGGATCATCGCCACGCGGCTCATCGTGAGCGCGTTGGGGACGTTCCAGATGTCCGCGCGGGCGGAAGAACGCGGGCGGGCGGGGTCGGACACGGCGCGCACCCTATCACCACCGCACCGTGACGGGTCGGGCCCTCCGCCGCCGCCACCGCGGCGAAGGCCCTGTCTTACGGCCGCGCTCGGTGGCAGAATCCGCGCGTGACCCGCGCCTCGAAGCTCGCCGACGTCGAAAACACCCGCACCATCCAGCCCGAGCGCCTCGTGGGCTCCACGGTGCGCGGCATCCGGGTCACCGTGGTGAGCGGCCCCGACATGGGCGTCGACGCGGTGCTCGCGCTCACCCGCGGCATCGTCGGGCGCAGCCAGGGGTGCGACGTGCGCCTCTCCGACCCGACCATCTCGGCCTTCCACGTCGAGCTGCACGCCGTCGACGACCAGGGCGCCATCCACGTGAAGGACCTCTCGTCGCGCAACGGCACCCGCTATGCCGGCGCGCGCATCGAGTCGGCGCTGCTGCCCAACGGCGCGACGCTCGAGGTCGGGAGCTCCGTGGTGCGCATCCAGCTCGACGCGGCCGTCGAGGCCCCGCTGCCCGACCTGCACTCCTTCGGCGAGCTGCGCGGCCGCAACGGCGCCATGCGCGAGATGTTCTCCTCGCTGCAGCGCCTCGCGCGCACCGAGCTGTCGATCCTCATCGAGGGGCAGACCGGCACCGGCAAGGAGCTCGCGGCGCGCGCCGTCCACGACGCGAGCCTCTACGCGCAGGGGCCCTTCGCGGTGCTCGACTGTACGGCCATCCCCTCGACGCTCGCGGAGAGCGTGCTCTTCGGCCACGAGCGCGGCGCCTTCACCGGCGCGAGCGAGCGGCGCATCGGCATCTTCGAGGCGGCCGAAGGGGGCACGGTCTTCCTCGACGAGGTCGGCGAGCTGCCCCTCGAGCTCCAGCCGAAGCTGCTGCGCGTGCTCGAGCGCCGCGAGGTCGTGCGCGTGGGCAGCACCACGCCGAAGCCGGTGCAGGTGCGGGTCATCTCGGCGACCTGGCGCGACCTGCGCCAGATGATCAACCACAGCCGCTTCCGCGAAGACCTCTACTACCGGCTCGCCCAGGCGCGCGTGAACATCCCCCCGCTCAAGGAGCGCGCCGACGACATCCCGCTGCTCGTCTACCACTTCCTCCAGCGGCTGCCGGCGAACACCCAGGGCGCGCGCGCCATCTCGCCGGAGGCCCTGCAGGAGCTCATGCGCCGCGAGTACGCGGGCAACATCCGCGAGCTGAAGAGCGCCGTCGAGCGCGCCGCGATGATGGCCGAGGGGGCGGTCATCACCCCGGCCGACCTGGCCTTCGAGCGCATCCTGTCGGGCGAGCGCACCAAGGCGCAGGGCTCCCTCAGCGCGCCGGCGGCGTCGCCGGTGGGCGCCGACCCCAACCAGCCGCTCACGCCCTTCAAGGACGCCAAGCGCACGCTCATCGACGAGTTCGAGAAGGACTACCTCCAGCGCCTCTTGCACCGCACCGGCGACAACCTCTCGCGCGCCGCCGCGCTCGCGGGCATCGAGCGCCACTACCTACGCGACCTGTTTCGCAAGCACGGGCTGCGGTCCGACGACTGACCGCGGCGGCCGCGTGCGCCCCCCTCCCGAAGCGCCATGAACACCAAACGCCTCTTCGCCGTGGTGCTCGCGGTCGCGCTGCTCTACGGCGCGATCGCCCTGCTCGGCGACGTGCGCGCGCTCCGCGCCACGCTCTCGGGCTTCGCCTGGTGGACCTTCGCCGCCGCCCTCGCCCTCTCCCTCGGCAACTACTTCCTCCGCTTCTTCAAGTGGGAGTTCTACCTGCGCCTGCTGGGCATCCGCGACGTGCCCCTCGCGGAGAGCTTCTGCATCTACGTCGCGGGCTTCTCGATGTCGGTGACGCCCGCCAAGGCCGGCGAGGTCTTCAAGAGCGCGCTGCTCGCCAGCGCCCGCGGGTACCCCATCGCGCGCACCGCGCCCATCGTCATCGCCGACCGGCTCACCGACCTCATCTCCCTCATCGCGATGGTCGCCCTCGGCGGACTGCTCTTCCCCGGCGGCTGGATCGTCGCCCTCGCGGCCTCGGCCCTCGTCGTCGGCCTCATGCTCTTCGTGCTGGTGCGCCCGCTCGGCGACTGGGCCATCGCGCTCACCGAGCGCTTCGCCCTCGGGCGCAAGCTCGCGCCGAAGGTCCGCGACGCCTACGACGCCCTGCGCATCCTCGCGTCGCCCAAGGCCCTGCTGCTGCCCACCGCCATCTCGGTGTTCGCGTGGGCGCTCGAGGCCCTCGGGCTGTGGGTGATCCTGCTCGGCCTCGGCGCGCCGGTGTCGCTGTCGCTCGCGTCCTTCGTGTACGCGACGTCGACCCTCGCGGGCGCCGTCGCGATGCTGCCCGGGGGCGTCGGCGGCGCCGAGATCACGATGATCTCGCTGCTCGTGGCGCTCTCCCACGGCGCCATTCTCACGCCCGCGGCGAAGGCCGGCACGCTGCTCTGCCGGCTCGCCACGCTCTGGTTCGCGGTGGTGCTCGGCGGTCTGGCGCTCGCGTGGTTTCGCCGCAGCTACGACCGCCACCGCGACGAGGCGACGCCCTACGGCGACGCGGCCTCGTCGGGCCCCTCGTCGTCGTCGCCGTCGTCGAGCGCCGGCAGCGCCGTGTCGACCTCGTCGTAGGGGTCGCGCGTCGGCCCGTCCTCGCCGGCGTCGGGGTGGTCGCGCGCGGGCTCGTCGAACTCGGCCACGTCGTCGCCCGGCCGCTCGTCGTCGCCGACCCAGCCCCCGCGCTCGTCGTCGGGCAGCGCGTCGATGGGATCATCGGGCGTGCCCTCGTCGTCCTCGCCCGCGGCGTCGTCGAGGAAGACCATCACCACGGCGGCGCGCGGGTCGACGCCCGCCAGTTCGTCGTCGTCGCCGAGGCCTTCGTCCAGGTCGCCGGAGATCATCTCGTCGGGCACGTCGACCATCGCCTCGTCGGTGTCGAGCGGCGCGAGCTCGGGGAGCAGGTCGTCGTCGTCGGGGGCGCGTCTCGCGGCGTTGGTCATGGCGCTCGATCAACCACGCGCCGCGGGCACGGGCAACCCGAGCCGCTCGAGCACGAGCTTCATGTCGGTCCAGACCTCGGCGCGCGCGGTGCTCTTCGGGTCGTCGCGCACGCGCAGCACGTACGACGGGTGCCACGTGGGCATCACGGCGACGCCCTTCCACGAGTGCCAGCGGCCGCGCATCGAGGTCATCGACCCCTTGCTGTCGAGCAGGAAGGCCGTCGCCGTCTTGCCCAGCGCGACGATCACGTCGGGCTTCACGACCTCGAGCTGCCGCAGCAGGAAGGGCGTGCACGCCGACATCTCCTCGTGGTCGGGCACCCGGTTGTTGGGCGGCCGGCACTTCACGATGTTGGCGATGTAGACCTGCTCCTCGCTGAGGCGCATCGCGGCGATGATGCGGTCGAGCAGCTGACCCGCGACGCCGACGAAGGGGAGGCCCGTGCGGTCCTCGTCGGCGCCCGGCCCCTCGCCGATGAAGCAGATGCGCGCGTCGGGGTTGCCGCGCGCGAACACCGTCTGCGTGCGCGTCGGGGCGAGCTTGCACGCCACGCACGCCCGCACCTCGCCCTGGATCACCCGCAGCGCCGCAGACCGCCCCTCCGCGGCGGGTTCGACCGGCGCGACGACCGGCGCGGGCGCGACCGCGGGTGTTACCCGTGCCGGTAAGGCGGCAGCGACGACGGGCGCAGCGACGACGGGCGCAGCGACGACCGGCGCAGCGACGACCGGCGCAGCGACGACCGGTGGAGCGACGACCGGCGGAGTGACGGCTGCGGGCGCTTGCGCGATGACCGCCGGCGCGGCGACGACGACCGGCGCGACCGCCGCGCGCGCGACCGGCGTCGCACCCTGCGTGGGAACCTCGACGAGCCCCGCCTCGCGCTGCCACGCGAGCTGCGCGCCGAGGTCGCGGATCAACTGCAGCAACTCATCCCGGGGCGACGCGTCCATCGCGTCGGGTCGTAGCACCGCGCGGCCGTGCGCCTCCACTCTTCGGTCGGCGATCCCCTCAATGGACGCAGCGCGTTCCTGGCGACGCGGCGCGATTTCGCGCACCCTCCGCCGCCCACCGCCGGACCCTCCATGCCCCTCGATCGACGACAGCTCCTCGCCGCCTTCGCCCTCGGGGCCGCGTCGTGCCGCCGCGCCACCACCCCGGCCGCGCCCGCGGCGCGCGTCCGCGACGTGCGTCTCCCGTCGGTCACGCTCCACACCGTCGAGCTCGCCGGTCCGGGCCGCACGTCGCGTTGGGTGCTCCACGGCGGACCCGGCCTCGACCACACGTACCTGCGCCCGTGGCTCGACCCGCTCGCGGCGGTCGCGCCCCTCGTCTACGTCGACCTGCGCGGGCACGGCCGCTCGAGCTCGCCCCCCGAGGCCGAGGGCTACACCCTCGCCGACACCGCGGCCGACCTCGTCGCGCTCGCCCGCGCCCGCGGCGAGTCGTCGGTCGACGTCGTCGCGCACGACTTCGGCGCGGCCATCGCGCTCACGCTCGCCGCGAGGCACCCCGAGGTGATCCGCCGGCTCGTGCTGGTCGCGCCGCTGCGCGACGGCGAGCAGGTGCGCGCGGTGGCGCGGCGCTCGCGCGAGGCGCTCGGCGAGGCGGGGTGGGCCGCCATCCAGGCCCTCTCGACGCCGCAGGGGACGCTGCGCGACCCGCGCTCGCTGCCGCGCCTCTTCCGCGGGCTCGGGCGCATGTGGTGGCACCGGCCGCCGAGCGACGCGACCATCGACGCGATGGCGCGGTCGATGACCTACCGCGCCGAGGCCGACGCCAACTTCCTCGCCGCCGCGCGTCGCTTCGACGCCCGCTCGCTCGCCTCCGAGGTGCGCGCGCCGACGCTCGTCGTCTCCGGCGACGACGACCTCACCTTCCGCGCCGAGGAGAGCCGCGCGCTCGCCGAGCTGCTGCCGCACGGCCGCTATCACGAACTCGCCGCCGCGGGACACCTTCCGTTCATCGAGCAGCCGGCGGCGTTCGTTCGCGCGGTGAACGACTTCCTCGCGGCGTGAGCGGCGCGGCGCTCGGCGTGTTGTGTTGACGCGCTGAAAGCACTCGGGATAGCTTTCGCCGATAGATCGGGAGGAAGCGTTCTCCCGCGGAAAACCAAAGGAACGCGACGTGCCAGGCCACCCCGTGCGCATGGAATTGATCGGCGAGACGAACGTCGGCATGAAGCGCACCCACAACGAGGACAACTTCTCGATCGTGTCGGAGGAGAACCTCGTGATCGTCGCCGACGGGATGGGCGGCCACGCGTCGGGCGAGGTGGCGTCGAAGATGGCCATCGACGCGATGCGCGAGTTCTTCGAGGCCACCGCGAAGGACCCCGACGCGACCTGGCCGTACAAGATGGACAAGCAGCGGAGCTACGAGGAGAACCGGCTCATCACCGCGGTGAAGCTGGCCAACCTGCGCATCTTCGAGGCCGCCCAGCGCGAGCCGCGCTACCGGGGGATGGGCACCACGCTGGTGGTCTGCCTCGCCGTGCGCGAGGGCATCATCGTCGGGCACGTCGGCGACTCGCGCGTGTACCGCATCCGCAACGGCGCGATCGACCAGCTCACCGAAGACCACTCGCTGCTCAACGACTACCTGAAGATGCGCAAGCTCACGGAGGAGGAGATCGCCAACTTCCCCCACAAGAACGTGATCGTGCGCGCCCTCGGGATGAAGGACTCGGTCAAGGTCGACTCCAAGCTCGACCACCCGAACCCCGGCGACATCTACCTGCTCTGCTCGGACGGACTCTCGGGCCCGGTGCCCGACCCCGAGTTGCTGCGGCTCGTCGAAGAGAACAAGAACGACCTCAAGGCCGCCGCCTCGCGCCTCATCGCGCGCGCCAACGAGAACGGCGGGCCCGACAACATCACCGCCTGCCTCATCCGCTGGGCCGGCCCCGCCAACTGACCCCCGCGCCGGTCGATCGCCCCCGGATTTCCGGCCGCGGCGCGACACGGTACTCCCCCCCCACCCCGCCCGACGAGCCCGCGGCCCCACCGGCCGGCAGCCCCTCCCCCCGACCTGACGGGCCACAGTCGCTGGAACTCCAGCGCATGCCGCGATCCGCGCCCCCCTGGGGGCGCTGATTCGCACGGGATTCCAGGGCAATTCGCGCTTGCCGGGGGTGACATATCCTGTCGGTGCGTTCAGTCCGACGGTAAAGGTTCGTGCGCCGGAGGGCTTGAAACTGCTATGGTTTCCCCCGTGAGAAAGCAGAGGCCCATGACGGCAGACGACTACCTTCGTCTGGCGCTTCACACCGGGTCACCCGACGCTGCTGCCGTCTACGCCGAGAAGGGGCTCCGCTACGCCTCCGACCGCGTCGACGCCGAGACCAGGGTGCTGCTGCTCCGCGAGATCTACCGCTCGCACCTCTACGCGCGGCGCGTGCGCTCGGCCCACGCCGTCGCCCGCAAGATGGTCCGCCTCGGCGTGGCCCAGGAGATCGCCCACGTCGACCTCGGCCGCGCCTGCCTCACCCTCGGCTGGTGGATGCGCGCCGCGCAGGCCTACCGCATCGCCGCCCGCAACGCCCCCGCCTCGCGCCGCGCGCTGCACTGGTTCTCGGTGGGCATCGCGCTGCACCACGCCGAGCAGTCCGACGAGGCGCTGAGCGCGCTCGACCGCGCCGTGCGCTGGTCGCTCTCCACCCGCGCCCTGCACCGCGCCTACGCCGCGCTCGTGCGCCTCGACGCCGGGGAGCTCCCTTCCGACGTCGACGACCTCGCCGAGCGCATCACCGACCTCGAGGCCGCGCGCTGCGGCGAGGGCTTCGGCCGCTACGTGCTCGGGCTCCTGCACGCCGCGGGCGGCGACCGCCGGCGCGCCCGCCGCCACCTCGTGATCTTCATCCGCCGCAACCAGCACGACCCGATGCGGGCGGTCACCCTCGCCCACGAGCTCCGCCGCGCCCGGCTCTGCCTGCGCGCGCTGCGCAACGGCGCGCAGAGCCCCTCGTCGCCGCCGACCAGCTCGCCCACCTCCGTCGGATGACCGCGGCCGACCTGCCGGCGTGGTTCTTCCGCGTCTTCGCGTTCCTGTGGGGGGCGGTCTGGGGGAGCTTCGCGACGGTGGTCGTGCACCGCTGGCCGCGGCAGTCGGTCGTGCGCCCCGGGTCGCACTGCCCCAATTGCCTCAAGCCCGTGCGGCCCTACGACAACGTGCCCATCCTCGCGTGGCTCTGGCTGCGCGGCCGCTGTCGCGACTGCAAGACCCCCATCTCGCCGCGCTACGCCCTCATCGAGGCGATGTACGCGGTGACGGCGCTCGCCCTCATCGAGCTGCTGTACCGCGCGCAGTCCGAGCAGGCGCTGCCGGTCTTCCTCGCGCTCTTCTTCGTGCGCTTCGCCTTCGCCTGGGGGCTGCTGACGGCGTCGTTCATCGACCTGAAGAAGCTCCTGCTGCCCGACTTCATCACCCTCGGCGGCGTCGTCCTGGGGGTGGCCGCCAACCTGCTGCTGCCGGGCATCGGCTGGCGGCAGTCGCTGCTCGGCGTCGCCCTCGGCGCGGGCATCCCCTACGCCTTCTACTTCGTCTGGGACCGCTTCCTGAAGCGCGAGGGCATGGGCCTCGGCGACGTGAAGCTGCTCGCGATGGTGGGCGCCCTGCTCGGCCCGCAGGCGGTGGTCTTCGCGATGTTCATGGGCTCGATGCAGGGCATCGCCGCGACGCTGCTCGCCCGCGCCACGGGCTGGAAGCTCGCCCCCGACATCGACCCCGCCGACCTCGACGACGACGGCGGCGAGTCGATCTCCGAGAAGATCGTCGGGCTCTTCTCGCGGCTCACCGGGTGGAAGCCCGCGCCCGAAGCCCCCGAAGACGAGCCGACCGAAGACGACACGACGGCCGCCGAGGGGCCCGAGCCGCTCTTGCGCACGATGATCCCCTTCGGGCCCTTCCTCGCGCTCGGCGCCATCGAGTACCTGCTCGGCGGCGACCGCCTGATGCAGGCCTACCTCTCGCTGCTGCGCGGCCCGTAGCGCCGGTCAGCGCGTGATGCGCTCGAGGCCGCGCAGGTAGGGTCGCAGCACCGCCGGCACCACCACGCTGCCGTCGGCCTGCTGGTACTGCTCGAGGATCGCGACCAGCGTGCGGCCCACCGCGAGCGCCGAGCCGTTGAGGGTGTGGAGCAGCCGCGGCTTCGCCTTGGCGTCGCCCGCGGGCCGGTACTTCAGCCCCGCGCGCCGCGCCTGGAAGTCGCCGAAGTTGGAGCAGGACGAGATCTCGCGGAAGGCGTTCTGGCCGGGCAACCAGACCTCGAGGTCGTAGGTCTTGCGGGAGTTGACGCTCATGTCGCCCGCGCAGAGCAGCACCACGCGGTAGTGCAGCCCGAGCCGCTGGAGGATCGACTCCGCCGCCGCCGTCAGGCGCTCGTGCGCGGCCTCGCTGTCCTCGGGGCGCTCGAGGTGCACGACCTCCACCTTGTCGAACTGGTGCTGGCGGATGAGCCCGCGGGTGTCGCGCCCCGCCGACCCGGCCTCGCTGCGGAAGCACGGCGTGAAGGCCGTGTACCGGCGGGGCAGCGTCGCGTCGTCGAGGATCTCGCCCGCGTGCAGGTTGGTCACGGGGACCTCCGCCGTCGGGATGAGATAGAGGTCGTACGAGCGCTCGCCGTCGCCCGCGATCTTGAAGAGGTCGGCCTCGAACTTGGGGAGGTTACCGGTGCCGCGCAGTGCGTCGGCCTTCACCATGAAGGGCGGATACACCTCGGTGTAACCGTGCTCGTGCACGTGGGTGTCGAGCATGAACTGCACGAGCGCGCGCTCGAGCGCCGCGCCGACGCCCCAGAGCACGCTGAAGCGCGGGCCCGACAGCTTCGAGGCGCGCTCGAAATCGAGGATGCCCAGGGCCTCGCCGAGGTCGTGGTGCTCGCGCGGGGTGAAGCCCATCGCCGGGGCCTCGCCCCAGGTGCGCACGACCACGTTCTGCTCGGCGCTCTCGCCCTCGGGCACCGAGGGGTCGGCCATGTTCGGGATGCGCAGGAGCAGCTCCTCGATCTCCGCCTCGGCCGCCTTCTGCGCGCGCTCGAAGCCCGCGGCCTCTTCGCCCAGCGCCCGCGACGCGGCCCGCGCCGCGAGCTGCTCGTCGGAGCCCTTCGGCAGCTTCGCGATGGCCGCGCTCGCCTCGTTGACGGCGCGCTTCTTCGCCTCGCCTAGCTGGATCGCCTCGCGGCGCGCCTGCGCCAGCTCGGTGATGCGGTCGAAGCCCGACGGGAGCGGCCCGCGGCGGCCGAGCGAGGCGCGCACCTCGTCGAGGTGCTCCACGACAAATCGAAGGTCCAGCATGGCGGGGTCTCGGTCTCTCTCGTGAGGGGGCCTAGCGCGGTCGGCATTCGGGGCCGCACATCTCAGAGCAGGCCCCGCACGCGCACGCGAAGAGCGCGCTGAAGTTCGGGTTGGAGAAGCAGGTGGCGTCGGGCGACGCGACGCACTGCAAGCACACGTTGTCGCTCGAGCAGGTCGACGCCTGCGAGGGGCACCTCGAGATCGCGCAGGTCTGGCAGGCCGGCGTGATCGCGATGCCCGCGTCGGCCGGGGCCGCGCTGCACTGCCCGGAGGTCCACGCCCACGCGGCGCCGCCGCACGAGCCGCCGGTCGGGCCGCTCGACGAGCCGCGCCAGCACCGGCCGGCGCACCAGCCGCACGACGAGCGCCCCGTGCACGCGCCGCAGTTCGCCGCGTCGGAGCACTCGTCGGTCGGGGTCCCGAGGTCGGCCGGGGTCGTCCCGAGGTCGGTCGGGTTGGTCACGCCCGTGTCGGTCGGGGCGGTGCCCGCGTCGGGCGGCGAGGCCACGCACGCCACGTACGCGGCGTACTGCGACTGGCAGCTCGCGAAGGGAAACTGCGACGCCGTCGCGCACCGCGGCGTCGCCGCGCGCGTGCAGTCGTAGAGCGCGTTGGCCCCGGCCACGCAGGCCGCGGGCGCCGACGCGAGCGACCCGTTGCAGCTGGACTCGCAGGTGTTCACCCCGGCCGCGCCGCAGGTGGGCTCGCTCGCGAGCGACGCGCAGAACTGCGCGCACGTGAACGACAGGGTCGCCGCGCCGCCGCCGTCGCCCGTGACCAACGAGCCGCCGGGGCCCCGTGCGCTGCACGCCGCGAGGGCGAGGGCGAGGGCGGCGGTCAGGAGGCGCCCGTGCGATCGGGTCGGCGCGTGTTGCATCGGCTGTGTGGCTCCGTGGGGCGAGGCGGTGACCCCACGGGGCGTACCCCGAGTGGGCGCCGCGTCGCAAGGGCGCCGCGGGGTGACGGCGCGCCCCGGATGCGTTGACTTCCGTACCCGCGTTGGCGACCATCCCGCGTCTCAGAGGCAGCGGGTTGAACGCTGTGTGTTGGAGCCCGGTCTTCCCTGTGCGACCCGACGATGCTGCGATGAATCGAGGCGAGCCGGAGGACCTCCTCGAGCGGGTCGCCCGGGGCGATCGCGCCGCGCTGCTCGCCCTCTACGACCGCGTCTCGGGCACGCTGATGGCCGTCGCGCTGCGGGTCACCGGCACGCGCTCCGAGGCCGAGGAGGTGGTGCAGGACGCCTTCATGCGCGCGTGGCGCGAGGCGACCTCCTTCGACCGCGCCCGGGGGTCGGCCCTCGCCTGGCTCATCACCCTGACGCGCAACCGGTCGATCGACGTGGTGCGCTCGCGCCGCCGCCGCGCGCTGCACGAGGAGGAGTCCGCCGAGGCCGAGCCCCCGGTGGTCGCGCCCGGCCCCGAGCTCGCCCTCGTCGACTCCGACCGCGCCGCGGCCGTGCGCCTCGCGCTCGAGACGCTACGCCCCGAGCAGCGCGCGGTGCTCGAGCTCGCCTACTTCAGCGGGCTCTCGCACTCCGAGATCGCCGCCCGGCTCGCGCAGCCCCTCGGCACCGTGAAGACGCGCATCCTGCAGGCGGTGCGGCACCTGCGCGAGCGCCTCGGGGAGCACGCTCCGACCGACCGCCGCGGCTGATCAGTAGCCCGAGGTGCCGCTGCCGCCGCTGGCGATGGCGACCGAGCTGCTCGCGCCGACGCGGGTCGCGCCCACCGCGATCATGCGGTCGGCGTCGGCCGCCGTGCGCACCCCGCCGCTCGCCTTCACGCCGAGCTCGGGGCCCACGACCCCGCGCATCAGCGCGATGTCTTCGGCCGTCGCGCCGCCGCCGCCGAAGCCGGTCGAGGTCTTCACGTAGCTCGCGCCCGCGGCCTTCGAGAGCGCGCACGCGATGACCTTCTCGTCGCGGGTGAGCATCGAGGTCTCGAGGATGACCTTCACCACGCGCCCCGGCGCCGCGCCGACGACCCGCGCGATGTCGTCGAGCACCAGGGCGTAGTCGCCCGACTTCAGCGCGCCGACGTTGATGACCATGTCGATCTCGTCGGCGCCCGCGCGCACGGCCTCGCTCGTCTCGAAGGCCTTCGCGTTGGGCGACATCGCGCCGAGCGGAAAGCCCACCACCGCGCAGACGCACACCGTCGACCCGGCGAGCTGCTGCCGGCAGAAGGGCACGTTGACGCTGTTGACGCAGACCGAGAAGAACCGCCAGGTCATCGCCTCGGAGCACAGCTTGCGCAGGTCGTCGCGGGTCGCGTCGGGCTTGAGCAGCGTGTGGTCGATGACGCGCGCGAGGTCGGGCCTCGGCTGGGTCGTCGCCACCGCCTGCCCCGCCACGGGCGCGACCCCGCCCGCCCCCTGCGCGGGGCCGCCCACGCGCGGCGTCACCGTCGGGCGCGGGGCGTCGCGCGCGGGCGTCGCCATCTCCTGCTGCACCCTTGCCACCACCGCGTCGACCAGCCGATCAATGTCCCTCGCCATGCCGGCGGCGACCCTAACACGAAGCCGACGCGCTGACGCAGCGACGTTCGCCGCGCCGCCCGCGGAACAACCTGGAGTACACCTCGGGAGGGCCCACGCCCGCAGTGAGACGATAGGTTCCACCCACCGATGCTTCGCCCTTCGCCTACCGACCGCCGCGCCCCCGCCGCCGCCCTCGCGCTCGCCGCCCTCGCCGGATGCAGCGACGCGCCTCCCCCCCACGCGGCGACCGACGCCGCGACCTCCGACCTCGGGCGCGTCGACGCCTCCCCCGACGCGAGCGACGACCGCCCCCGCTCCGACGCGGCGACCCCGGGCGACCGGCGCCGGCTGCCCCCCGGCGCGACCTACTACCTCCCGCGCGGCGAGACCTGGTCCGTCGCGCAGGCGCCCGCGGGCAACCTGAACGCCGTCTTCCGCGACGCCGGCTCGGGGCGCGGCGCCTTCGTCGCCCACCTCGTCGGCGACTACCGCTTCACCGCGGCCTCGGGCGCGAGCGTCACCGTCACGGTGGTCGACCCCTCGGCCTTCGCCTTCCACAACCTCGACTACTTCCCGACCACCGCGGTGAGCGTCGCGGCCGGCGTCGCGTACGTCGCGAGCGTGCTGCGCCCCGAGGTCGTCGCGGTCAACGTGGTCGACCTGGCCCCGGCCTTCGTCGTCCCCGTCGGGGGTTGGCCCGTCGCGGTCGCGTCGATCGCCGGGCGGGGCACCCTCCTCGCGGCGTGCCGCGGCGAGGACGCGCTCACCGTCGTCGACCTCGCCACGCGCCGCCCCGTGCGCTCGGTCTGGGTCGGCGACGAGGTGAGCAACGTCGCCGTCACCCCCGACGGCGCCACCGCCATCGCGCTGCTCCCCCACGACCGACAGGTGGTGCTGCTCAACACGGCCGACTGGTCCGAGCGGGCCCGCGTCGCGGTCGGCCGCGACCCGCACCACCTCGCGGTGCGCGCCGACGGCGGCAGCGTCTTCGTCGCCGGCCGGCGCACCGGCCTCGGCGCCGCCGTCGAGGCCGGCGACCCCGCGGGCGCCGACCTCGCCGAGATCAACCTCGCCACCGGCGCCGTCGTCCGCACCGTGCACCACGTCGGCACCACGATCGGCGGCATCGCCCTCGGCGCCGACGGCCGCGACCTCTACGTCGCCGCCCTGCGCAACGATCCGGGCGCCGCGCTCATCAGCGAGTTCGCGCCGCACTTCCGACACAGCGTCGTGCGCTACGACCTGAGCGCGGGCGCGCCGATCCGCGAGGCCGCCGCGGCGGACCTCACCCGCTCGCGACGCGTTGCCCCGCCGGACGGCGACGCGGGCGTCGACGACGCGGGCGCGGCCCCCGACCCCCTCGACGCCCGCCGCGCCGTCGGGCTCCACTGGATCGGCGCCCGCGACGGCGCGGTCTGGGTCATCGCGGAGTCGAGCGACATGGTGCTGCGCCTCGACGCGGCGACCCTCGCCGAGCGCGCGCGCTTCGACGCCCCCGGCCGCCCCCGCGCGGGCGCCTTCGCCGCCGACGGCACCGTCCTCGTGTTCGGGCACCAGGCGCAGCGGCTCACGGCGATCGGCGCGGCGACCGGCGCCCGCACCTCGGCGCCGCTCGGCGTCGACCCGCGCCCCGCCGCCGTGGCCGCGGGCGCCGCGTACTTTACGGGCACTGGTATGCGCGCCGACCTCGGCGCCGGCCGCGTGGTGGCGGGCGACGTGTGGTCGTGCGGCACCTGCCACGCCGACGGGCTCACCGACGGGCTCGCCTGGTCGGTCGGCCCGACCGACGCGTACCGCGCGCTCACGCCCGCCCTCACGCTGCTCGAGGGCGCGTGGCCGCTCGGGTGGCAGGGCGCGGCCAGCGACGTCGCGAGCGCGGCCATCACCCTCCACGGCCTCGTCGGGCTCCAGCGCCCCGCGCAGGACCAGGTCGACGCCCTCGCCGCCTACCTCGGCTCGATCGCGCCGCCGCCCGCGCCGACCTCGCTCACCGACCGCGACGGCGCCCCGTCGGCCGAGGCCACGCGCGG
>JAQBQI010000059.1 GCA_028287085.1 Myxococcaceae bacterium | reverse complement strand
CGTGACGTTGCGCAGGGCGAAGCGCAGCCGGCCCGGCTCGTCGCCCGCGCCCACCTCGAGCGCCACCGGCGGGGTGGGCGGCGGGGGCGGCGGGTCGGCGAGGGCGGCCGACGGAATACACAGGGCGGTAAATAGGGCGCGGCTTGCGGGGTGCGGCATCGGAATCGGCGGCAGTCTACGGCATCGCCGCGGCGGCGCGGGGCGATCAACGCCCCGGGCGGCGCGCCTCGAGCATTTCGGTGACGGCGCCGCGCACCTCGGCCGGAAACACCAGCCGCCGGCGCACGAAGGCCGTGTCGGCGATGCGCGCGATGATGAACGACGCGTGCTCGAGCGGCTGCGCCGGCCGCCGCGCGTGGACGACGCGCAGCCCCTCCTCGGGGATGCGGGAGGCCTCGAAGGGCGTCACGTCGGCGACGTCGAGCGCGGCGAAGTAGCGGGGGTCGTAGCCGCGCGCCGCGACGAGCGCCTCGAGCTCGACGCGCACGCCCTCGTCGAGCTCGGGGTCGAGGTCGTCGAGCGACGCGGTCTTGAAGAGGTCGCGCCGGCCGCAGCGGGCGGCGAGCCCGGCGAGCACGGAGTCGCGGTCGTCGCGCCAGGCGTCGATCGCGCACCAGAGCACGTTGTCGTCGAGCGAGAGGTACGCGTGGGTCGAGACCCGCTCACCGCGCGCGAGCGCCGCGATGGGCGCCGGGGTGCCCGCCGGCACGCGCCCGTCGGCGACGAGGTCGGCGAGGCGCCGGAAGGTCGAGCGCAGCACCCCTTCGGCCGCGCGGGTGGCCTTGTGGAAGTACACCTGCTGGTACATGAAAAGCCGCGCGAGGAAGAAGCCCTCGACGGCGGGCAGCCCCTTCGAGCCCTCGACCGCGAGGCGGGGCCCGCCCTCGTCGGGCTCGAGCGCGAGCGAGCGCAGCAGCCAGTCGAGGTCGAAGAGGCCGTAGCGCGTGCCGGTCATGTGCGAGTCGCGCAGCAGGTAGTCGCAGCGGTCGACGTCGAGCGTGCCCGAGACCGCGCGCGCCAGCAGCGGCATGCGGTGCACGCCGTGGACGAGGCGCTCGACCCGCGAGGGCATCTCGGGCTCGCGCTCGGCGAGCGCGCGGTGCACCCCGGTGTCGGGGTCGAGGATGATCGCGCTCGTCCAGAGTTCGTGCGCGTGCATCCCGGGGAACACCTCCTCGAAGAGGTGCGAGAGCGGCCCGTGCCCGAGGTCGTGGAGCAGCGCCGCGGCCAGCGCGTCGTCGTGGTCGACCGCGTCGAGGGGCGCGCCCAGCGCCTCGGCGAGCGGCTCGACCCGCGCGAGGAAGCGGGCCATCACGTGGGCCGCGCCGACGGCGTGCGCGAAGCGCGAGTGCTCCGCGCCGGGGAAGGCCATCGAGGCCACGCCGAGCGCGCGCACCCGCCGGAGCCGCTGCATCTCCGCGGTGTCGATGAGCCGCGGCAGCACCCGGCCGTTCGCCCCTTCGAAGGCCACCACCCCATGCACCGGGTCTCGGAGGATCATCGCGCGCCCGCAGGCTGCCAGAGCCCCGCGCGCGCGGCCAGCGCGGCGCCGCTTCTTTGGGGCGCCGCACCGCGGCGTGCTAGCGCGACCGGCATGGGCCTGCGGGTGGTGCTGTTCACGATCGCCTTCAACCTCCTGCTCTGGCTCTCGCGCCTCACGCTCGGGGCGCGGCTCATCGCGGCCCGCGGCCCCGCCGTCGGCTGGGCCCTCACGCTGCTCGCGCCGACGGCGCTGCTGCTGCTCGCGGCGCGCCTGCACCCGGCCCGGCGCGACGCGCTGCTCACGACCGCCACGGCGTCGCTCGCCCTCGCGTCGAGCGTCTCGCCGTAGCGCCGGCTCAGTGCCGGAAGTGCCGCACCGACGTGAACACCATCGCGATGCCGGCGCGATCGGCGGCCGCGATGACCTCCTCGTCGCGCACGCTCCCGCCCGGCTGCGCCACCGCGATCACGCCCGCCTCGGCGGCGCGCTCGAGCCCGTCGGGGAAGGGGAAGAACGCGTCCGAGGCCAGCACGCTGCCCGCCGCGAGGTCGCCCGCCTTGCGGGCGGCGATGTCGACCGAGATCACCCGCGACATCTGCCCGGCGCCGACGCCCACCGTGCGCAGCGCCCCGCCGTCGCCGCGCGCGAGCACGATCGCGTTGCTCTTCACGTGCTTGCACACCGCCCACGCGAAGGTCAGCGCGCGCAGCTCGTCCTCGGTGGGCGCGCGCTTCGTCGCCACGCGACCGCGGACGACCTCGCCGCGCGCCGTGGCGTCGCGGTCCTGCACCAGCAGGCCGCCGCCCACGAACTTCATCGAGGTCGCGCGGTGGTCGGCCGGCAGCCAGGCGCCGAGCGAGAGCAGGCGCAGGTTCTTGCGCGCGCGCAGCACCGCGAGGGCCGCGTCGCTGAAGCCGGGCGCCGCGACCACCTCGAGGAAGGTCTCCGCCAGCGCCTTCGCGGTGCCCTCGTCGACGACGTCGTTCAGCGCCACGATGCCCCCGAACGCGCTCACCGGGTCGGCCTCGCGCGCCGCGCGAAACGAGGCCTCGAGCGTCTCGCCCTGCGCGACGCCGCAGGGGTTGCAGTGCTTCACCACGACGGCCGCGGGCGCCGCGTGCTCGCGCACCGCCTCGATCGCCGCGTCGACGTCGACGAGGTTGTTGAACGACAGCTCCTTGCC
>JAQBQI010000345.1 GCA_028287085.1 Myxococcaceae bacterium | reverse complement strand
CCCGCCGACGCCGCCGCCGAGCGCGCGGCCGCACGCCAACACCCACCCGCACCCGGTCACCGCGCCCGCGTACGGACTGCCGCCCCCGCGCGACCCGCCGTCCCCCCAGCGGCCCGGCGGGAGCATCTCGACCCGCTACGGCTCGCCGCCCCGCCCCGACGACGACGCTTGAGCCGCGCGTCGCTCTCGCTTGCGGTCGACGTTCGCCCCCACCTAGAGTGACGCCCGACGTGGATACACTCTCCGAGAAGCCCCCTCGCTTCATCGGCAAGTACGAGGTCCGCGGAGAGCTGGGCCACGGCGGCATGGCGGTGGTGTACCGGGCCCACGACCCGACGCTCGACCGCGACGTCGCCATCAAGGTGCTCCACCCGCACCTCGCGCAGGACCCCGAGAGCCGCATGCGCTTCGAGCGCGAGGCCAAGGCCGCGGCGAGGCTGCGTCACCCCAACATCGTCGAGGTCTACGAGTTCTCGGGCGACACCGACGAGGCCTCGTTCATGGTCACCGAGATCCTCGGCGGTCCGACGCTGCGGAAGTTCATCGAGGGCCGCGACCCGCTGCCCTCCGAGGTCGCGGCCGCCATCGGCATCGTGCTCTGCGACGCGCTGATGTGCGCGCACGCGCAGGGCGTCGTGCACCGCGACGTGAAGCCCGACAACCTGATGCTCTCGAAGGGCAAGCTGAAGCTCACCGACTTCGGCATCGCCCACGTCGCCGACCAGCGCGAGATGACCGCCACGGGCCAGGTGCTCGGCTCGCCCGCGCACATGGCCCCCGAGCAGATCGAGGGCACGCTGGTCGACGCGCGCACCGACATCTTCGCGGCGGGCACCGTGCTCTACCTCCTCGCCACGGGGCGCCTCCCCTTCGACGGACCCAACCCCCACAGCCTGCTGCGCAAGATCCTGGACGGCGACTACCCCGACCCGCTGCGCTCGGCGCCGCGCATCGGCCACCGCTACGCGGCGATCGTGCGCCGCGCGATGGCCCGCATCCCCGACGACCGCTTCCCCGACGCCTCGGCGCTGCGGCACGCGCTGCTCGAGCTCTGCGCCGAGGTCGGCTGGGACGACCCGGTGCGCGAGCTCGACCGCTACTTCGCCGACCCGCACGGCGTGACCGCGAAGCTGCACGCGACGCTCATCGCGAAGCTCCCCGCCCTGGGCCTCGCGGCGCGGAGTCGCGGCGACGTGTCCGAGGCGATGGGCTACTTCAACCGCGCGCTGGCGCTCGACCCGGGCAACACGAAGGTGCTGGCTTTGGTGCGCGAGCAGGCGCGCGCCCACCGGCGGCGGCGCACGATGCGCGCGGCGACCATCGTGGCGGCCGCGGCGCTGGGGTCGACGGTGGGCGGGCTCACGCTGTCGTGGATGTTCCCGCCGGTGGCGCCGCCGATGGTGGCGAACCCGACGATGCAGCGGGTGCGCACGGCCCCGGAGGTGGTGCCGGCGCAGATCGCGGCGACGGCGCGGCCGGTAGCGCCGGCCGACGTGCCGACGGTCGCGAGCGCGGCGCCGGTGAGGACCGCGACGCGCCCGCCGGATCGCCGCTCGACCGACGCTCCCGCGGCTCCGGTCGTGATGCGCGATGTGAGGATCGCGCCGACCCAGCAGAATGTGATGTACTCGGTCAACGGTGACCATCCGCGCTCGTTCAGCACCCACGACATGCCGCTGCACCTGCCAGTCGGCCAACGCGCCAGGATTCGCTTCTTTCTCGATGGCTATCAGGACTACACATGGGAGCGCCTGATCGAGCCTGGAGACACCCCGATCACGGTGAACGCGCATCTCCGTCAGGTTCCTATCGAGGCCGACACGAGCACGCGCGCCGAGCATCCCTGATCGCGGTCGGCCTCTCCGTGCTCACCCTCGGTCGCGCTGCGCGCGCCGACGACCTCGATGACTTCGTCGGCGCCCGCGACGCCTTCATCAACGGCGAGTACCCCCGCGCCTCCCGCGAGCTGCAAGACCTCGTCAATCGCATCGACGCCGTGCAGTCGTCGACGGTCCGCACGGCGGCGCGGAAGTACCTCGCGGCCTCGCTCTTCGCCGAGCGGCGCGAGGCCGACGCGCGGGCGGTCATCGCCAACCTCCTGCGCGACGAGCCTCGCACCCGGCTCGAGCCCGGCCAGTTCGAGGTCAGCTTCGCGCGGCTCTTCGAGTCGGTGCTGCGCTCGATCGAGCCCGAGCTCGACGCCCTCCTGTTTCAGCGCGCGCAGCAGCGGCGCAACGACGAGAACGCCCGCGACGCCCGCCGCGCCCTCACCCTCGACCTGCTCGGCCACGAGTCGCGCGTCGAGCTGGTCCCGCGCTCGCTCGCCTTCCTCCCCTTCGGCGTGGGCCAGTTCAACAACCAGCAGAACGGCCTCGGCGCGGTCTTCCTCTCGCTGGAGTCCGCCTTCCTGATCGGCAGCGTGGTGGCCTTCGGCATCGACCGGTCCGCGCAGTCGCTGACCCGCCCGCAGGGGACCTGGGACATCGGTACCGAGGACGACCGCGCCAACCTCGCCGGCGCGATGCGCGTCCTCAACTGGGGCATGCTGGGCGCGTTCGTCGTCACCGCCGCGGTCGGCATCTGGCGCGCCAACGCCGACTACGTCCCGCAGCGCATCGTCAGCCGCGTGCCCCGGCTCATCCCGCCCGCCCTCCAGGGCCTCCAGATCTCCGGGCTCCCGGGCGGCGCGGGCGCGTCGCTCCGCTTCACGTTTTGAAACTCTCCCTCGCCGATGAATCTCCGGGCGAAGCTCCGGCGTCAGAGCGGTCATCCATGGCACCAGAAAGGTCCACCGTGCAGAACCCCCCTCCCCCCTCCCGTCGTCGCTGGATCCTCGCGGCGACCGCCCTCGGCTCGATGTCCCTGGCGGTCGCGCTCATGGCCGCCACCGCCCCGCCCGTCGAGGCCCAGGCCGCCGAGGGCGTCCCCCAGTTCAACCGCGCGTGCGGCCGGTGCCACCCCCACGGCGACGAGGACACCGGGCCCGACCTCCACAACAAGAACCTCAGCCCCGCGGCCATGACCAAGGTGATCCGCGAGGGCACCAAGCGCATGCGCCCCGTCAACGCGACCAAGCTCTCCGACGCCGACCTCGCGCGGGTGATGGTCTTCCTCCGCTCGATCCACGCCGTCCGCTGAGGCCCTCCGAGAGCGCGGCGGCGGCGTGACCTCACCCCCAGCCCCTCTCCATGAATTGAGAGGGGGGGACGGAACTCTGAAAACAGCCTGAATTCTCGATCTTGCTCCCCCTCTCCATTCATGGAGAGGGGGTTGGGGGGTGAGGTCACTGAAGCACCAGCGCGCTGCCCCGCGCGATGCGCGCGCCGCGCAGGATGCTCGACCCCTCGTGCTGGCAGTTCTCGATCCGGATGTCCCAGTTGCCGGGGGGCACCCGGATCGTGCGCGTGGCCCCGTCGGACACCGTCGCGCTGCCGAGCACGTCGTCGCTCCACGAGTCGTCGTTGATCGGCGAGAGGTAGAGGAAGCAGATGGTGTCGCGCGTGCGGTTGACCACCGAGACCGGCACCGTCATCCCGTCGGAGAAGGCGCGCGGGGCCGACGCGCAGGCCGTCAGCGCAGAGAGCAGGAGCAGGGCGATCGCGGGCGGGCGCACGCCGGCCAGCATGGTGTGGGCGCGCGGCGCCGACAACTTTCGCGGGGACCACAACGCGCCGCGGAGGGGTATGCTGGCGGCCGTGCGTACAGAGAGGTCCTGATGCCCTGCCTCCGATGGATCGGCGCAAACGGTCGCGGTCAGCTCTTCCCCATCTACAAGTCGATCACCACCCTCGGCAGCGCGGGGGGCAACGACGTCCTGCTGCCCGCGCCCGGCGTCGCGTCGTGGCACGCGCAGATCGTCTTCGACGGCCGCGACTTCGCCCTCGACGAGAGCGACCCGGTGGCGGAGATCCAGATCAACGGCAAGCGCAAGCGGCGGGCGCGGCTGGGGCACAACGACCGGGTGATGCTCGGCGAGGCCGAGCTGGTGTTCTCGCTGCTCGAGGAGTCCGACGCGCCCGGCCAGCCCAACGGGGCCGACGGCGCGACGGCCGAGTTTACCGGGCTGCGTAAGCTCTTCCAGTTCAGCGAGCGGCTGCTGGTGACCCGCGACGTGCAGGCGCTGTTGGAAGCGCTGCTCGACGGCGCCATCGAGGCGACCGGCGCCGACAAGGGATTCGTCGTGCTGCTGCGCGACTCCAAGACCGAGGTGCGCGCGGCCCGCAACCTGCGCCAGGAGAACCTCCCCGACGCCGTGCGCCACCTCTCCGACAGCATCATCGCGCGGGTCATCGAGTCGAAGCGCCCGCTCATCGTGCAAGACGCCACGCACGACATGATGTTCAAGGGCGCCGCCTCGGTGATGAACCTGCGGCTCTGCTCGGTGATGTGCGCGCCCCTCATCGCGGGCGGCGACCTGCTCGGGCTCATCTACCTGGGCAACGACCGCGTCGCCAACCTCTTCGAGCCGCGCACGATGGACGTGCTCTCGGTCTTCGCCTCGCAGGCCTCGCTCATCCTCCAGAACGCGCTGCTGCTCGAGACGCTGCGCACCGACAACGCCGAGCTCGAGAAGAAGCTCAAGAGCCAGCGGTTCGGCGAGATCATCGGCAGCTGCGCCTCGATGCTCGACGTCTACCGCAAGGTGTCGAAGGTCGCGCCGACCGACATCTCGGTGCTCATCACGGGCGAGACGGGCACCGGCAAGGAGCTCATCGCGCGCGAGATCCACAACCGCTCGTCGCGCGCGTCCGGGCCCTTCATCGTCATCAACTGCGGCGCCATCCCCGAGAACCTGATGGAGTCCGAGCTCTTCGGGCACGTGAAGGGCTCCTTCACCGGCGCGGTCGCCACGCGCATGGGGAAGTTCCA
Organism: Myxococcaceae bacterium; assembly: GCA_028287085.1. Classification (GTDB taxonomy): domain Bacteria; phylum Myxococcota_A; class Polyangia; order Polyangiales; genus SCUS01. Next base: position 2,718 of record JAQBQI010000345.1, on the reverse strand, counting down.
GAGCGCCAACGGGGGCACGCTCTTCCTCGACGAGATCGGCGAGCTGCCGCTCAACCTCCAGGTGAAGCTGCTGCGCGCGTTGCAGGAGCGCGTCGTCACCAAGGTCGGCGACAGCAAGCCCGAGCCGGTGAACATCCGCGTGCTCGCGGCGACCAACCGCGACCTCGAAGAGGAGATCCGCAAGGGCGGCTTCCGCGAAGACCTCTACTACCGCCTCAACGTGGTGAACCTCTTCCTGCCGCCGCTGCGCGAGCGCGGCGACGACGTGGTGGTCATCGCGCGGCTGCTGCTCCAGAAGCACGGGCCCGAGATGAACCCCTCGGTGCGCGGCTTCACCCCCAACGCCCTCATCGCGATCAAGAAGTACGACTGGCCGGGCAACGTGCGGCAGCTCGAGAACCGGGTGAAGAAGGCCCTCGTGCTCTGCGACCGCTCGCTGCTCGGGCCCGAAGACCTCGACCTGCACCCCGAGGCGCTCCAGACCATCGTGCCGCTGGAGAAGGCCAAGGAAGACTTCCAGCGCCGGTACATTCTCGAGGTGCTCGAGCGCAACAACGGCAACCGCACCAAGACCGCGCGCGACCTCGGCGTCGACCCGCGCACCATCTTCCGTTACCTCGAACGCGAGGGCGGCCCGGCCCCGGGTGGCCCCGGCGAGGACTGAGGTCCCGCGGTGCCCGCCTGCGTCGGCCGCGAGCGCGAGCTCGCCTGGATCACCGCCCGCCTCGACGCCACCAGCGCCAACGGCACGGCCGCGGTGCTGGTCGCGGGCCCGTCGGGCATCGGCAAGTCGCGCCTCCTCGACGAGCTGCGCGACCAGGCGCGGAGCGTGTCCTTCCCCGTGCTGGAGGGCTGGTGCATCCGGCACGCGGCCTTCGCGCCCTTCCTGGCCATCGCGTCGCAGGCCCTCGCGTGGCTGCGCGCCCGCGACGAGCAGCACCTGCTCAGCCCCGCGCAGCTCGAGGCCCTCGCCCCGCTGGTGAGCCACCGCGCGCCCCGCGGCCGCGAGGACGTCGACGCCACCGAGGCCGCCGCGGGCTTCACCGAGGCCGTCACGCGCCTGCTCTCCGCGGTCGGCCGGCAGCGCCCCGTGCTGGTGCTCATCCGCGGCGCCGCCCGCATGGACGAGGCCTCGACCGCGCTGGTGCGCGCGCTGCTCGACTCCGCCGGCCCCGCGGGCGAGCCCACGCCCGGCGCGGCCTCGGCGCTGCTGGTCTCGTCGGCGCGCGAGCGCGAGCTGGCCACGGCCTTCGACCACGCGCGCGCCGAGGTGCTGCCGCTGCACGGCCTCGAGGCCGAGGCCCTCGGGCGCCTGCTCACCGAGCCCAGCCTCTTGCAACGGCTGCACGCCACGGTCGACGGCAACCCCGCGGTGCTGCTCGGGCTGCTCGGCCGGCCGCCGTCCTCGCGCGGCGACGAGGTGCGCTCGCGCATGGACGAGCTCGGCGAGGTTCCGCGCCGGGTGGTGGCGACGCTCGCGCTGGCCGACCGCCCGCTGCCCGTGCCCGTGCTGGCGGCGGCCATCGGCGTCGATGCCCCGTCGGTGCACCGGGCCGTTCCCCCGCTGGTGGGCGCCGACCTCGCGCGCCGCACGCTCGACCCGACGGTGGGCGACGTGGTGGTGGGCCTCGCGCGCCACGACGACGGCGCGCGCGTGCTGTCGGGCTACGCCGACGCCGAGTGCGCCGCGATTCGCGCGCGGCTGGGCCTCGCGCTGGCCGAGTGGGGGCGGGCCACGCCCGAGGAGGTGGTGCTGCACCGGCTCGCGGGCGGCGGCGGCGCCGGGCTGGTGAGCGAGTCGCTGGAGGTCGCGCGCTCGCTGCTGCAACGGCACGCGCCGGCCTCGGCGCTCGCGCTGCTGGAGTCCTGCGCCCAGGTGGCCGACGCGCCCGCGCTGAAGGAGGTGGCCACGCTCGCGGTCGCCGCGGCGCGGGCCGCGGGCTCGGAGGTGGAGGCGCGCGGCCACGTGCTGCGGGCCCGCGAGGCGAACCCCGACGACCCCGAGCTGGCGCGCCTCGAGGCGGTGATCGCGCTGAGCGAGGGCGACCTCGCGCGGGCCGAGCGGGCGCTGGAGCAGGCCGAGGCGAACGTCGCGGCGGGCGACGACGAGCAGCGCGCCGCGGTGCTGCTGAGCCGCGCGGAGCTCCGGTACCAGCAGGGCCGCTTCGAGGAGTCCGAGCGGCTGGCGATGGACGCCCTCGCTCGCACCGCGGAGCCCAAGCGCGTGGCCGAGGCGCGCAACATGGTCACGAAGGTGATGCTCGTGCGCCGCGACTTCGACCGCGGCCAGGCCTGGACCGAGGAGTCCCTGGTGCTCGCCCGCGCGCGCCGCTCGCAGGACGAGCTGCTGCGCGGGCTGATCAACCTCGGCGTGGTGGCGATCTGGCGCGACGACCTCGACGAGGCCGCGCGGCGCTTCGCCGAGGCGCGGGCGGTCGCGGTGCGCGGCGGCTCGATGATGCTCCAGGGCGTGCTGCGCGAGAACGAGGCGGTGGTGGCGCACCTGCAGGGCCGCTACGGCGACGCGCTGCGCTCGTACCAGGAGGCGCTGGAGATTCTTACCCGGGTGGGTAACCGCCGCTTCGTGGCGCGGGTGGCCAACAACCTGGGCGAGCTCTACGCGCAGGTCGGCGCGAGCGACCGGGCGCGGCGGCTGTGCGAGCACGCGGCGCGGGTGGCGCGCGGCCTCACGGGTTCGCTCGCGGCCGAGTCGCGCAT
>JAQBQI010000004.1 GCA_028287085.1 Myxococcaceae bacterium | reverse complement strand
CCGCGGCGCGCTTCAGCGGGCGAGCGCGACCGGGACGGGCGCGGGGATCGTCGCGATCGTCGGGGCCACCTTCCGCCGGCGCAGCAGGGTCGCCGCGAAGTACACGAAGGCGACGGCGCCGAGGCCGAAGATCGTGTCGCCGATGGCGCGCATCCAGCGCAGGGTGCTCATGGTCGGCGTCTGCATGAACTCCGGGCTGCGCGCGTACCAGTACCCGACCTCGACGGACGCCCGCGTCTGGAGCAGGCCCACGGGGAGCAGGCTCAGGAGGCACATCAGCGCGAGGCCGACGTTCATGAGCCAGAACGAGAGGGCCAGCGGGCGCTCGTCCCAGGCGCGCTCGGCGTCGGCGGCGCGGACGCAGAAGAGCATGAGCGCGAGCCCGAGCATCCCGTACACGCCGAAGAGGGCGGCGTGCCCGTGGAGCGGCGTCGTGTTGAGTCCCTGCATGAAATACAGGGCCACGGGGGGATTGATCATGAAGCCGAAGAGGCCCGCGCCGATGGCGTTCCAGAAGGCGACGGCGACGAAGAAGTAGATCGGGTAGCGGTACTTGCGCACCCAGCCGTCCTGGCGCGAGAGGCGGAGGTGGTCCCAGGCCTCGTAGCCGATGAAGACCAGGGGCACGACCTCGAGGGCGCTGAACACCGAGCCCAGCGACGCGATCATCGACGGCGACCCGCTGAAGTAGAGATGGTGCAGCGTCCCGACGATGCCGCCGGACAGGAACACCGCGGACGACACCACGACGGCGCGCTCGGTGGACTTCGGCTCCAGCAGCCCGAGGCGCGCGAAGAGGAACGCGAACACCACCGTGGCGAAGACCTCGAAGAAGCCCTCCACCCAGAGGTGCACCACCCACCAGCGCCAGTACTCCGCGATCGAGAGGTGCGTGTGGTGCCCGTACCCGAGCGCCGCGCCGTAGAAGCCCGCGATGGCGAGCGCCGAGAGCACGAAGAGCAGCAGCAGGCCGTGCGACTCGTCCCTGCGCCGGAGCGCCGGGAGCACGGCCCGCAGCACGAGCGACACCCACAGCAGGAGCCCGGCGAAGAGCCCGATCTGGAAGGCCCGCCCGAGGTCGATGTACTCGTACCCGCTGTGCCCGAAGTAGAAGCGGGTCGTGTCGTTGGTGAAGCGGTGCATGACGCTCAGCCACTGGCCCGCCATCGAGCCGGCGACCACCACGACGAGCGCGCCCAGCAGCACGCTCACCCCGAGGCGCTGGTGGGGCGGGTCGCCGCCGCCGATGCTGGGCGCGATGAAGAGGCCCGCGGCGAGCCAGGCGGTGGCGATCCAGAAGATGCCGAGCTGCGTGTGCCAGGTGCGGGTGATGACGTACGGGAGCCAGCGCGAGAGGGGAATGCCGTAGAGGCCGTCGCCCTCGACGCCGAAGTGGGCGGTCACGATGCCCATCGCGATCTGCACGAGGAAGAGCGCCGCGACGACGCCGAAGTACCCGAGCGCGACGCGCTGCGACGGGGTGAGCTTCGCGTTGAGCAGCGGGTCGTCCGCGGAGGGCTCCTTGAGGGTGGGCGGGTTGGGCCGGGCGGCGCGCCACCAGACCATCCCGGCGATGCCGGCGAGGAGCACGATGATGCTCACGCCCGTCCAGAGCACCGCGTCGCCCGTGACGGTGTTGCCGACGAGCGGCTCGTGGGGCCAGTTGTTGGTGTACGAGACGCCGGGCTGCGCGGGGCGGTCGGTGCCGGCGGCCCAGGAGGTCCAGAAGAAGAAGGCCGTGAGCTGGTGCAGCTTGCGCGCGTCGGACTGCGCGCCCGCCGGGATGGCGAACTCGCGGCGGCCGCGGCGGAAGAGGTCGCCGTAGTACGCCTCGAGGGCGCGGAAGGCCGCCGCGCGCTCGGCCGTGACGGTGACCGCGCCGGTCGCCGGGTCGTAGCCGCCCGCGCGCGTCGCGCGCTGGAGCCGCGCGCGCAGGGCGGCCCGCGTCTCTTCAGGCATCGCGGCGTACGAGGCGGCGCCCGCGGCGCGCGCGTACTGGTCGAGCGTGAGCGTCGACTCGCGGTGGAGGTAGTCGGCCGTCCAGTCGGGCGCGACGTAGCTCCCGTGGCCCCAGATGGAGCCGACCTCCATGCCGCCCATGGCCTGCCAGACGTTCTGCCCGGCGGCGATCTCGCCCGGGCCGATGAGCACCGCGCCGTCGGCGGTGGCGACCCGTGAGGGGATGGGTGGGGCGTCGCGCTCGATGCGGCGACCCGCGTAGAGCAGGATCGCGAACGAGGCGATGAAGATGAAGGCCAGGGCCTTCCAAGGCGTGTTCCATGACATGAATTGAGGAGTCTCCCGCCGCCGCCCGGTGCAGTGCGCGTGCCGGTGGGGTCGGTGAGGTTGCGGGAGGAAAGCGCCGGCGGTCAGTCGGGCCCGAGGAAGGGCGCCTCGACGGTGAGGGCCTCGCCCGCCCCCAGCGGGCGCACCCGCAGCCGCACGCGCGCGTCGCCGTGCAGGTCGCGCCGCGGCGCCGTCACGAAGACCGGGACGTGCGCGTCGGCCAGCGGCTCGAGCGTCACCCGCGCCATCGGGATCACGAACGCGAAGGGCGCGCCCCCGACCGGGTCGACGGCGAAGGTCACGCGGCGGCCCTGCTTGTTCACGAGGTGGATGTCGTACGCGTTGCGAACCATCTCGCCGTCGAGCGCGTAGGGCGGGCCGTTCAGGCGCAGCACGTTGGCCTCGAAGGCCGTGTGGCTGCGCAGCGCGAGCGCCGTGGCGGCGAGGCCCGCCAGACCGAAGGCCGCGTAGAGCGCCAGCCGCGGGCGGAGGAAGCGCCGCGCGCCGTGCTGCAGCCCGCGCAGCGAGTCGTAGCGGATGAGGCCCCGGGGGCGCTCGAGGCGGTCCATGACGTCGTCGCAGGCGTCGATGCAGCGCGTGCAGGCGATGCAGTCGAGCTGCAGCCCGTTGCGGATGTCGATGCCCGTCGGGCACACGACGACGCAGCGGTTGCACTCGACGCAGTCGCCCGCGCCCGCGGCCTTCACCTTGCCCTTCGTGCGCGGCTCGCCGCGCGTCACGTCGTAGCCGATCACGAGCGAGTCGGGGTCGGTGAGCACCGACTGGAGGCGGCCGTACGGGCAGATGGCCACGCAGGTCTGCTCGCGAAACCACGCGAAGTTGAAGAACATCGCGGCGGTGATCGCGGCCGTCCACCCGAAGGCCTCGGGGCTCGCCGCGGGCCCGGCCTTGATCATCGCCCACAGGCCGCGGATGGGGGTGAAGTACCCGAGGAAGACGTGCGCCACGGCGGCCGCGAGCGCGAGGTAGAGCGCCCAGAGCAGCGCGCGGCGCAGGAGGCGGCCGGCGGTCCAGGGGCCGGCCTCGCGGCGGTGGCGCTGCGCCGCGGGGCCCTCGATGAGGCGCTGGAGCGGGCGGAAGAGGGACTCGAGGAAGACCGTCTGCGGGCACGCCCAGCCGCACCACGCGCGGCCCGCGACGGCCGTCAGCCCGACGAGGCCGAAGCCGATGCCGGAGAGGAGGAAGAAGGTCAGCCACACGTCCTGGGCGTTGAAGACGCGGCCGAGGAGGAAGAACTGCCGCCGCGCCACGTCGAGGAGCACCATCGGGTGGCCGTTGATCGTCACCCACGGGACGAGCGCGTACGCCGCGAGCAGCACGCCGAACACCACGACGCGGGCCGTGTTGAAGCGCCCGCGCACGTCCGCCGGGTGGACCGTCGCGCGCGACCCGTCGCCGCGGATCGAGCTGCGGTTGTCGACCACGGGGAGGTGGACGGCCACGGCGCTACTCCTGCGCCAGGGTGGTCGCCCCCTGCGGGGCTTTGCCGCCGGGGACGTTGGTGTCGCGCAGCGTGACGACGTAGGCGGCGACGGACTGCACGCGGTCGAGGCCGAGCTGCGGGCCCCACGCGGGCATGCCGCGGGCGAGCACGCCCTCGTTGATGGTGCGCAGGATGGCCGTCGGGCTACGGCCGTGGAGCCAGGACGAGTCGGTGAGGTTGGGGCCGATGCCGCCGCCGCCGTTGGCCGCGTGGCAGGCGACGCAGCTCTGGGCGAAGACGCCGCGGCCGGCCTGCACGGTGGCCGGGTCGCGCGAGAGGGCGACCAGGGCGTCGTCGGTCATGGCACCGGCGCGGCGGGCGCGGTCGGCGGCGGCGCGGCGGTCGGCGGCCATGGACTGCTCGTAGCTCTCCGCGATCGACGGCCCGGTGCGCAGCACCTCGTAGTGGAACCAGTACCCGAGGGCGAAGACGACCGCGCCGTAGAGGGTGAAGAGCCACCAGTTGGGCAGGTGGTTGTCGTACTCCTCGATGCCGTCGTAGGCGTGGACGACGCGGTCCTCGTAGGCGGGCTTCGGGGCGCGGTCAGCCACGGGTCACCTCCGCGTCGTCGAGCGGGAGCGCGGCGAGGGGGTCGGTCTGCGCGGGCCGCTGGCGCAGGGTGCGCGCGACGATCAGCGCGAAGACGCCGATGAAGAGCAGCAGCGACAGCACGGGCAGCGCGAGCATCGGGTGGTGGGCGAAGAAGTCTCGGTACATGACAACGGTGCTCCTTCAGTGCGCCGGGGCGGGGGCGGGGGCGGGGCCGGGGGTGGCGGCGGCGACGGCGGCCGCGGTGTCGGGGTTGCCCTGCGTGCGCCCGAGGCGCTGCAGGTAGGCGATGAGGGCGACGGCCTCGCTGTCGGGCGCGACGCGGGCCCCGTTGGCGCGCAGGTCGTCGGCGATGGCGCGGCCCTGGGCCGTGGCGATGGCCGCGGCGGCGGTGAGCTCGGCGGCCCGGTAGGGCACGCCCACGGCGCGCATGGCGTCGAGCTTGTCGGCGGTGCGCGAGAGGTCGACGCGGTCGGTCGCGAGGTGCGTGTACGACGGCATGTTGGAGCCCGGCGAGGTCGAGCGCGGGTCGGCCAGGTGGCGCAGGTGCCAGAGGTTGGGGTAGCGGCCGCCCTCGCGCGCGAGGTCGGGCCCGGTGCGCTTGGAGCCCCACTGGAAGGGGTGGTCGAAGATCGACTCCTCGAGGCGCGAGGGCTCGCCGTAGCGCAGGGTCTCGGCCCGCATGGGGCGGATCATCTGCGAGTGGCAGTTGTAGCAGCCCTCGCGGATGTAGACGTCGCGGCCCTCGAGTTCGAGCGGCGTGTACGGCCGCGTGCGCACGGTGCGGATCTCCGCGCGGTTGATGACCAGCGAGGGGATGAGCTCGGCCACGCCGCCCGCGAAGACCGCGAGCACGGTGAGCACGGTGAAGATCATCGCGCGCCCCTCGACGAGGCGGTGCCAGGAGGGTCGGCCGCCGGCGCCCGCGAGCTGCACCGCGATGACGCCGAGGACCGCGACGCCGACGCCGAGGGAGGCGACCGCGAGGCTCGCGACGGCGGTCATCACCGCGATCGACATGAAGGTCCCCACGAGCAGGGCCGTGAGGAGGACGGGCGCGCCGAAGGCGACGCGCCACCAGGGGACGCCGTCGTCCGCGACGGGGGTGTCGAGCACCATGGCCTCGGCGTCGGTGGCCACGCCCGAGCGGGCGGTGCGCCAGAGGTTCCAGGCCATGAGGATGAAGCCGGCGAGGTACATCGTGCCGCCGACGAGGCGGGTCCAGTACATCGGGCGCAGGGCCATGAGGGTCTCGACGAAGCTCGGGTAGACCAGGGCGCCCTGCTCGTTGACGGCGCGCCACATGAGGCCCTGCGTGATGCCGCCGACCCACATCGAGATGACGTAGAGGAGGATGCCGACGGTGCCGATCCAGAAGTGGACGTCGGCGGCGGCCTTGGAGTGGAGCCTGGTGTTGTAGAGCCGCGGGACGAGCCAGTAGAAGAGCCCGGCGGCCATGAAGCCGTTCCAGCCGAGGGCGCCCTCGTGGACGTGGCCGACGATCCAGTCCGTGTAGTGGGCGAGGCCGTTGACGCTCTTGATGGAGAGCAGCGGGCCCTCGAAGGTGGCCATGCCGTAGAAGGTCACGGCGGCCACGAAGAACTTGAGCACCGGGTCGACGCGGACCTTGTCCCAGGCGCCGCGCAGGGTGAGCAGGCCGTTGAGCATGCCGCCCCAGCTCGGGGCCCAGAGCATCACCGAGAAGACGACGCCGAGGGTCTGCGCCCACTCGGGCAGCGCCGTGTAGAGCAGGTGGTGGGGCCCCGCCCAGATGTACACGAACACCAGCGCCCAGAAGTGGATCACCGAGAGCCGGTACGAGTAGACCGGCCGCCCCGCCGCCTTCGGGAGGAAGTAGTACATGATCCCGAGCACCGGGGTCGTGAGGAAGAAGGCGACGGCGTTGTGGCCGTACCACCACTGGGTGAGGGCGTCCTGCACGCCGCCGAAGAGCGAGTAGCTCTTCAACGGCGACCACGGGATCGCGAGGTTGTTGACGATGTAGAGCAGCGCCACCGTCACGATGGTCGCGATGTAGAACCAGAGCGCGACGTAGAGGTGCTTCTCGCGGCGCTTCGCGATCGTCCAGAAGAAGTTCACCGCGAAGACCACCCAGATGAGGGTCACGGCGATGTCGACGGGCCACTCGAGCTCCGCGTACTCCTTGCCCTGCGTGTAGCCGAGCGGGAGCGTGATCGCGGCCGCGACGATGATCGCCTGCCAGCCCCAGAAGTGGATCGCGCCCAGGAGGTCGGAGGCGACCCGCGTCTTCAGGAGGCGCTGCGTCGAGTAGTAGATGCCCGCGAAGAGCATGTTGCCCACGAACGCGAAGATCACCGCGTTGGTGTGCAGCGGGCGCAGCCGGCCGAAGGTGAAGAAGGGCGCGACGTTGGCGGAGTGGTGCGCGAGCTGTAGCGCGCAGAGCAGGCCCACCAGCATCCCGACGATGCCCCACACGACCGACGCGGCGACGAACTGTCGCGCGAGCTTGTCGTTGTAGGTGATGCGTACGAGCGAGGGCGGCGGGAGCGGCGGGTTGTCGGCGTCGTGGAGCATTGGGGTTGGGCCGCACTTGAGCAACGGAAGTGCCACGCGGACGGAGCGGGAACTCACGCGCGCGGCGGGCGCAGGGACTGCGCGGCGGACGCAGCGGCTGCATCGCGGGCCGCGGCCGGCGGGGCGGGCGCGTCGTCGTCGAGGGGGAAGAGGCTCATGCGGTCGACGTGCTGCCAGTCGCGGTCGCGCAGGCTGCGGGTGAAGAGCACGAGCGCGCCGCCGGTGAGCAGCGCGCCGACGAAGGCCAGCAGGATCACGACCTCCACAGGGGCCTCCCGGGTGAGAGCGACGCGACGGTCGCGAGCAGGATCGACAGCGAGGTGAGCGGCATCACGATCGCGCAGAGCAGCGGGGACATGAGGCCCGCGAAGGCGAGCGCGACGGTGCCGACGTTGTAGACCGTCGCGACCGCGAGGTTGCGCCGGTGCACGCGGGCAAGGGCGGCCGCCGCGAGGAGCGCGAGGCGCACCGGGCGCAGGCCCGCGGTGACGAACCAGGCGTCGGTGCGCGCGGGCATGAAGGGCCGGTCGACGGTGGGCGTGGCCGAGCAGAAGGCGCGCTCCACCGCGGGGCCGTCGTTGATGCCGTCGCCGATCATCCAGGTGTCGCGGCGGTCGTGCGCGTCGATCCAGCGGGCCTTGTCGGCGGGGGAGCAGCCGCCGACCGCGCGGTCCGGGGGAAGGCCCAGCGCGCGGGCCATCGCGGCGACGCGGGCGGGCTCGTCGCCGCTGAGGATCCACACCTCGCGCCCGGTGGCCGCGAGCGCGGCGACCTCCTCGCGGGCGTCGGGGCGCAGCTCCTCGGCGGTCTCCAGCGAGGCGACGGCGGCGCCGCTGCGCGCCAGCACGAGGTCGCCCGTTGCCTCGGTGGCGGCCCACGCGCCGCGGCCCAGGCGCCAGGTGACGCCGTCGCTTCCGGCCAGCTCGACGCCAGCCCCGGGCACCTCGCGCACGGCGAGCGAGGCGTCGAAGTCCGCGGGGTCCTCCGAGGCGTCGAGCGCCCGCCGCACCGCCACGCTCTTGGGGTGGGTGCTGCGCACCACCAGGTTGTAGAGCGCCGCGCGCGCGTCGTCGGGGAGCTCGTCGAGGGCCTCGGGGCGCAGCAGGCGCAGCGCGCCGGTGGTGAGCGTGCCGGTCTTGTCGAAGACCACGCGGCGCACCTCGGGCAGCCGGTCGAGCAGGCTCGCCGAGCGCACGAAGAGCCCCGCGCGGCGCAGGCCGGCGAGCGCCATCTCGTAGGCCGTGGGCGTCGCGAGGCCGAAGGCGCAGGGGCAGGTGACCACCAGCAGCGCCGTCGTGGCCTGGAGCGCGCGCACCGGGTCGTGCCGCCACCCGAACCAGTACGCGAAGCAGAGCGCGGCGAGCGAGAGCACGGCGGCGACGTAGACGCGCGTCACGCGCTGCCACCACGGGGTCGCGCGGGCGGCGTCGGCGGCGTCGGCGCGCGTCGAGCGCAGCAGCGCCCGCAGCGAGGAGTCGGCGAAGGCCTCGCGGGCGCGCACCGTGACGGCCTCGGCGCCGAGGTTGGAGGCGCCCGCGGGCACGACGTCGCCGCGCGCGAAGGCGGCGGGGGCGCTCTCGCCGGTGATCCAGTCGAGGGAGAGGCTCGCGGCGCCGGAGGTGAGCTCGGCGGCGACGGGGACGAGGTCGCCCGGCGCGACGAGCAGGTCGTCGCCCTCGACCAGCTCGCCGCAGCGCACCACCTCGACGCGGCCCCCGCGCACGCGGCGGGCGAGCAACCCTTCGGCGCCGTCGGAGGCGAGCAGCAGCGCGCGGTTGCGCTCGACGACGCGCTCCTGGAGCCAGCGGCCGGTGAGCATCAGCGCGATGAAGACGCAGACCGTGTCGAAGAAGGCGCCGCCGTCGCGGCCGGCGAGGAAGTTCCAGAGCGAGCCCGCGTAGGCGAGGACGACGCCGAGGGCGATGGGCACGTCGAGGTGCAGCACGCCGCGGCGCAGGCTGCGCCACGCCGAGCCGATGAACACCGAGCCCCCGACGGCCACGCTCGCGAGCGCGAGCAGCATCGAGGCCCAGCGGAAGGCGGCGTACACCGCGCCGTCGCGCAGCCCGAGGTGCACGGGGATCGCGAAGATCATCGCGTTCATCGCGAAGGCCGCGCAGAGCCCGATGCGCCCGAGCAGCGCCGACGAGCGCGGGGCCTCGGCCTTGAGCGCGGGCCCGAGCGCGTAGCCGAAGCGCCCGACGTCGTCGACGAAGTCGCGCAGCGGGAAGTCGCGCGTGACCAGCAGCTCCACCCGCCCGAGCGCGGGGTTGACCGTGACCGCGAGGCGCGAGGCCTGCGCGCCGTGGCGCGCGAAGAGCGAGTCGACGAGCCACACGCAGGCGGCGCACTGCACCCCCTGCAGGTCGAGGTCGACGCGGCGCGGGCCCTCGGCCGAGGCGAGCGTGGCCTCCACGGCGTCGAGCCACTTCACGTCGCGCGCCGCGGTCGCGGGCGCGGCCGGGCCGATGACGCCGCCGCGCAGGTCGTAGTAGCGGAGCAGGCCCCCCGACGAGAGCAGCCCGTTCACCACGCGGCAGCCCGCGCAGCAGAACCCCGCGCGCGCGCCCGCCCCGAGGTCGCCGCCGCAGTGCCGGCAGGCGCCCTCCGCCAACCCGGTCTCGTCGAAGGCTTCGGTCGTCATGGCGCCATCGCCTTGAGCAACCCGGGTGCCACCCGCGGCACGGCGGTTGCGCGGGGGCGTTCCCATGCTCGTCGCCGTCCTCCTCGCGGCCGCCGCCGCGGGGCTCGTCTCGTCG
>JAQBQI010000002.1 GCA_028287085.1 Myxococcaceae bacterium | reverse complement strand
GCTGGCCGCGGCGGCGCGGAGCGAGTCGACGCTGCTGGGCCGGGCGGCGACGCGTCCCTCCGGGGCCTGGGCGGTCGGCCTCGCGGACTGGGTGCGCGAGCGCATCGTCGTCGCGGGAGGCTGGGTCGGGGCCTGCGCCGCGACGACGGGCGCGGCCGGCGTGAGCTCGGTGGCGGGGATGACCTCCGGCTGGGTCATCTCGGTCGTCACCGACTGGGTCGGCGAGCGGAAGGGCAGGTACCGCAGGCCGAGCCCGACCATGAGCAGCGAGATGGCGACCATCGCCACCTGCCGGCGCATGGCGAGCTCGCCGACGCGCTGCAGCCAGCCGGTGGCCTTGGCCTCGCGCGCCCGCTCGATCGGGATCACGGCCGACACGCGGCCCGAGACCGCCGCGGTCACCGGCGCGGTCGAGGCGAGCGCGGCCATGACGGCGGCGGAGTGCGGCGGGGCGTCGGGGAGCGCCAGGCCGGCGACGAGCGAGCGGGTGCGGGTGAGCCGGGCGCTGGCCGCGCGGCACGCGTCGCAGCCCTCGAGGTGGGCGCGCACCTCCGCCGCGCGAGCCGGGTCGAGCTCGTCGTAGTGGAGGTCCAGCAGGAGGTCGTTGCAGAGGTCGCAGTCCATGGCGTCACCCGAGGGTGCGGGCGTAGTCCTCGTACTCGACGAGGGAGGACTGCAGCCGCTCGAGAGCGTAGCGCATCCGGGACTTCACGGTGTTTTCGGGCGCCCCGACCACGTCGGCGATCTCCTTGAACGAGAGGTTGGAGTACTCGCGCATCACGAAGACCTCGCGCTGGTCGTTGGGCAGCGACTCGATCGCGGCGACGAGGCTGCGCTGGAGCTGGTGCCCGATGGCGTTGCGGTCGGCGCCCGCGTCGTTGGCGGCGACGCTGTCGCCGAGGGTGGCGCCCTCGTCCTCGCCGCGCGGCTGGTCGAGCGAGGGGTGGCGGCGGTGCACGGCCTTGCGCGCGTGGTCGATGCACAGGTTGCGGGCCACGGTGTACGCCCACGTCGTGAAGCGCGAGGCGCGCTGAAACTCGCGCGCGCCCTGGATCATGCGGAGCCACGCGTCCTGGAGGATCTCGTCGGCGGTCGCGGGGTTCTTCACCGAGCGGAGGATGAAATGGAAGATGGGCGTGCGGTGTCTGCGCATGAGCTCCTCGAAGGCGCGCGCCTCCCCTTCCCGAAAGCGGTCGAGCAGCAGTTCATCGCTGAGCGTTGAGAGCCGGTCGGCGTTCACTGTGCCAGGCACTGGGATCTTGAAGGTCGCTGCTTACGGGTACCTTGGACGCACGACCGCCGCAGACGATCTCGCGCCCCGCGGCGGCGCCCGAAGCAGGACGCTCCAACCCGCGCAGCGGGCGCATCCTAGGTCAGGTCGATGCGCCCGGTCCATCGCCACCTTCGCCGGGGCGCGAACCGACCGCCGCGCGCTGCTCGTGCGCGTTGACCCTCCGGTCGCCACTGGGTTACACCTCCGCCTGCGATTCAGGCGGGACTGCCCGACAACGTGGCGAGACGGAGGGTGCGCGTGCAACGGCGGATGCTGCCTCGATGGATGATTTCAGCGGTGATCCTTGCGGCCCCGGCCCTCGCCGCGGCGCAGCCCGCGCCCCCCGTGACCGCCCCCCCCGTGACCGCCGCCCCCGTGACCGCGGCGCCGATGGTGCCGGTGGCGCCGCCCGCGACGACCCCGGCGGTCGCCGGTCCGCTGCCCCTCGCCGCGCCCGCGGCGGTGACGGGGCGCTCGGTGGCGCTGCGCGAGATCGACGGCGAGATGACGACGCTCTCCAACGACCTGACGGCGGCGCACACGCGGCTCCAGCAGCTGACCGCCACGGTGCTCAGCCAGATCGGCGGCGGCGGCGCGCAGCTCATCATCGAGCACCAGAACGACATGGGCTCGACCTTCCGGCTGGCGCGCGCGACCTACAGCCTCGACGGCACCAGCATCGGCACGCGCACCGACGAGAACGGTTCGCTCGCCGAGCAGCACACCTTCCCGGTCTTCGACGGCCGCATCACGTCGGGCGAGCACACGCTCACGGTGAGCCTGGAGTACCAGGGCAACGGCTTCGGGATCTTCTCGTACATCCGCGGCTACACCTTCCGCGCGCGGTCGGTGCAGGCCTTCAGCGTGCCGGAGGGGCGGGCGCTCCGGCTGACGGTGGTCGGGTACGAGCGCGGCGGGGCGACCACCGCGGTCGAAGAGCGGCCGGCCATCCGGTACACGCAGCAGGTGATGACAATCCCCGAGGCGACGGCGTTGTCGAACGCCTCGGTGGGCGGAGCGGCGGCGGCGCCGGCGGCGCGATGAGGCAGTCAGTGATGAGGCGAGACGGCATGCGGCGGTTTACGGCGACGGTAATGGTTCTCGCGGCGATGGCGCCGGGCGGGGTGGCGCTGGCGCAGCAGATCGGCGACGGGGGCACCGGCGCCCCGGTGGCGGCGACGCCGACCGCGACGCCGACGCCCGCAACGACGCTGCTGGTCGCCGACGGCGGCACCCCCGGCGAGGCCCCGGCCGTCGCGCCGACGGCCGCCGAGGTCACCGGCGAGCAGTACGTCGTGCGGCTGCGCAACCTCGAGCAGCGCATCAACGAGCTCAAGGAGGAGATCTTCCGCTCGAAGGCGCGCCTCTCGCTGCTGGCCGAGTCGGTGCTGCAGAACGCCGTCGGCGGCTCGCGCGCGCAGATCGTCCACCAGAACGAGATGGGCGGCTCGTACCGCCTCGCGACGGTGGTCTACTCGCTCGACGGCGCGCCCATCTTCAACCGCGAAGACGACACCGGCGCGCTCGCCGATCGCCGGGAGTTCCAGATCTACAACGGCCAGCTGGGCTCCGGCGATCACAGCCTCGGCGTCAACCTCACGTACATCGGCGCGGGCCTCCCGTACATGCGCGGGTACCGCTTCTCGGTGCGCTCGACGCAGAGCTTCTCGGTCCCCGAGGGCAAGGCCATCCAGATCCGCGTGGTGGGCTTCGAGAAGGGCGGCCCGCTGGAGTCGCCCGAGACCCGCCCCGCCGTGCGCTACGTGCAGCGGGTGATCTCGCTGCGCGAGGCCGCCGAGGGGTCCGAGACCACGCCGGCGGCGCCGGCACCGACGGGCGGAAACGGTCCCCGATGAAGCGCGCCGGGTTTCGTGGGTGGGGCCTCTCCGCGGTGCTCGCGGCGCTCCTCGCGCCGTCGTTCGCCGGCGGGCAAGACCTCGGTGACGTCGGCTCGCAGCTCTCGGTGCTCGAGGGGCAGACCGCGCAGATCGGCCAGCTGGCGACGACCGCGGCCGCCGGCGGCACGGCGCGGCAGGGCCCCAATTTCCAGGAGCGCTTCGCCGACGCCGAACTGCTCTACCGGCTGCGCGACTACGCGCGCTCGGCGGTGCTCTTCACCGACATCGTCGAGAACTACGCCAACACCCCGGCCTTCCCGCAGGGCCTCTACCTGCTGGGCGACGCGCTCTTCCAGGCGGGCGACCGCTACGGCGCGCGCACGCGCTTCCGCCAGGTGCTCGACCACGCCGGCGAGCCCGTCTTCCGCCCCTTCGTGCAGCGCGCGCTCGGCCGCCTGATCGAGATCGAGCTCGCGCTCGGCGCCAACGACGAGGAGAGCAGCCGCCGGGTCGAGGACTACTTCCGCCGGCTCGGGCAGATCCCCCCGTCCGAGATCTCCGCGCAGACGACGTACATCCGCGGGAAGTTCCTCTTCCTGCGCGGCACGCCCGACCTCGACGGCGCGCGGCAGGCCTTCGAGGCCATCCCGACGACCGCCCCGCTCTACCCCCAGGCCCGCTATTTCCTCGGCGCGATCCTGACGGTGCGCCAGCAGTACCCCGAGGCCATCGAGGCCTTCCAGCGCGTGAGCCAGCTCGAGGCCGACGGCCCCGAGCAGCAGCGCGTGATCGACCTCTCGATCCTCGCGGTGGGCCGCCTCCAGGTCGAGCGCGAGAGCTTCGACGCGGCCATCGAGAGCTACCAGCGCATCGGGCGAAACTCCGCCTACTTCGACCGCGCCCTCTTCGAGCAGGCCTGGGCGCACATCAAGCTCGGCGACGCCATCCGCGCCGAGCGCGCGCTGGAGATCCTGGCGATCTCGGCGCCCGACTCGCCGCTCATCCCCGAGGGCAAGCTGCTCTGGGGCAACCTGCTCCTGCGCACGGGCCGTTTTCAGCGCGCCCAGCAGGTGTTTCAGGAGGTGCGCGACCAGTTCGGGCCCGTGTATCAGCAGATCACCCAGGCCACCGACCGCGCCAACCCCGAGCTCTATTTCCGCGAGCTCATCCGCTCGAACCTCCAGGTCTTCGACGCGAGCAGCTTCCTGCCCGCGCAGGCCCTCGCGTGGGTTCGCCAGGAGGGCGGCCTCGACAACAGCCTCCGGGTCATCTCCGACCTCAACACCTGCCGCACCTACGT
The DNA here is from genome assembly GCA_028287085.1 of Myxococcaceae bacterium. Classification (GTDB taxonomy): domain Bacteria; phylum Myxococcota_A; class Polyangia; order Polyangiales; genus SCUS01. The sequence continues at coordinate 5,822 of JAQBQI010000002.1, read as the reverse complement.
GCGCGAGGCGACCGACCTCATCGACCGGCTCAACGCCGCGCTCAACGCCCCGTCGCGCTCGCACGTCTTCCAGGACCTCGGGCGCGCCCGCCAGCGCGTGTGGCAGGTGCTCAACCGCGCCTCGCAACTGCGCGAGTCGGTGGCGCTCGTGCTCGACCGCAACGCCGACGCCGCCAACGTCGACCTCCAGGGCATCATCGCCCAGCGGCGCGCCCTCTCGGCGCAGATCGGCCGCCTGCCCACCGACGACGACGGGCTCCGGCGCCGCGACCGTCAGGCCGACAACGAGCTCCAGACGCTGTCGCAGACCCTCCAGCGAAACCAGCAGCGCGTCGACGGGCTCGAGGCCATGGTCGTCGCGATCGAGCGCTACCTCAACGACCCCTCGCACCAGAGCGCCACGCTCGACCGCGCGACGCTGCAGACCGAGCTCGACGCCCAGCGCGCGTCGCTCCAGCAGTACCGCGACCGCGTCACGAACATCCGCCGCATGATCAGCGCGGCGCGCTCGCAGATCGGGCCGGGCGACCCCCGCTACGCCCACGACGTCGAGATGCGCGCGCAGCTGCGCGACCTCGTCGCGCGCGAGGTGACGGCGCTGCGCGCGTCGGGGCGCCTGCCCGCCGAGGCCGAAGGGCTGCTCGGCCGGCTCGACCGGCTCGATCAGGGCATCGAGGAGGCCGACGCCCGCGTCAACACGCTCGTCGACCAGCGCATCGTGGTGATCACCACCCAGGTGCACGAGGAGGAGACCCGCGTCGCGGGCTACCGCGAGCGCCTCGGCGCGCTCGAGCGCGAGGCCGAGGACGTCGTCGGCAACCTCATCCAGCAGCAGTTTCGTCAGGTGCGCCTGCAGTTCTACCAGATCGTGATGCGCGCCGACCTCGGCCTCGTCGACGTCGCCTGGGAGGAGCGCGAGGAGCACAACAACCGCGCCCGCCTCCTCGCCGAGGAGCAGAACCGCGAGATCTCCGCGCTCAACGACGAGTTCAGCGAGGTCGTCGAGGGCGCCTCGGTGACCGACGCCCAGCAGCTCACCACGCCGCGCGCCAACGCCTCCGAGGCCGCGCCCGCGTCGACCCCGGCGCCCGCGCCGGCTCCCACGCCGACTCCAGCCCCGGCCCCCGCGCCGGGCGACACCCAGACCACCCCCACTGCGCCGCCCGTGGCGACGCCGGGGCCGGGTCAATGAGGGCCTCCATGCGATGGCGTTTCGGTTTCCTGATGATCGTGGCGATGCTGGCCGGGCGGGTGCGCTCCGAGGCCCAGCCCCTGACGGGCTCGCCGACCACGACGACTGACCCGGCCGCGGCCGACGCGGGCGCCATGACCTCCGGGGCGTCCGACGACGCCGCGGTCGCGCCGCGCCCCGCCACCCCGGCCCCCGGCTCGACGCTGACGGCCCCGCAGGCGGTCCCGCCCCGCCCCGCCCCGACGGCCGCGCAGCTCGAGTCGTTGCGCCTGCTCGAGGCCGAGGTCGACGGCTTCCTCGAGCGCGGACAAGGCTTCCGCAGCTCGGTCAACGGGCTCCTCACGCGCGAGCACGACCGCCAGCTCGGGCGCCTGCGCGCGGGCTTCGACCGGCAGATCCAGGCCGAGCGCGCCGCCGAGGGCGAGGCCCGGCGCCACGCCATCCAGGTCTTCGAGCGCTTCCTCGAGACCTACCCCGAGGACACCGAGCGCACGCCCGACGTGATGTTCCGCCTCGCGGAGCTCTACTACGACGAGTCGGCCTACGCGCGCCTCGCCGCGATGGACGTGTCCGACCACCGCCGCGAAGAACTCCGCGCCCAGGGCCTGCCCACCGACACGGTGCAAGACCCGCCGATCGACTACCGCTGCTCGATCCTCCTCTACCGCCATGTGATCTCGCGCTTCGCGAGCTTCCGCATGAGCGACACGACCCACTACCTCCTGGGCTGGGTGCTCAAGGAGATGGGCCGCGAGGAAGAGGCCATCAACGCCTACAAGGGCATGGTCTGCCCGGGCACCTTCCGCTACGACCCCTCGCAGGGGCTCGACCTCGCGGCGCCGCTCGTGCCGAGCGACCAGCCCGTGGTGTGCCCGCACCTCTTCGACATGCTCCGTCCGCGCGCGCCCGAGCTGGTCTCGCCCGCCGTGGCGGCCGACGCGGGCGCCGCCGAGGCGGGGGTCGCTCCGCTGGCTCCCTTCACCGAGCTCGCGGCCAACCAGACCGTGACCATCCCCAACAGCTACGCCGCGTGCGAGCCGATGCGCGGGCCCAACAACCTCCCGTCGCGCTACGCCGGCGAGGTCTGGTACTACATCGGCGATTACCACTTCGACAACGCGCGCGACGACGAGGGCAACGCCCTCGCGATCGCCGCCTACCGCGCGTCGATGCGGGCCAGCCTGAAGCCGCGACCGCCCGTGACCAACCGCGCACCCGCCGCCGCCATCCAGGGCGCGGGCGAGGGCGGCACGCAGATGCCGGCCGCGGCGCGCGCGCAGTTCGATCCCGCGATGGAGTACGGCGTCTTCTGGTCGAAGGCGCTCTACAAGGTCGGCTGGGCGTTCTTCCGCATGCAGAACGGCTACCCCGAGGCGCTGCGCAACTTCTCGCTGCTGCTCGACTACTACGACTACGTCGGCACCGAGGCAGCGACGCAGGGCAACCGCTCCGACACCATCAAGTGGATCGGCGTGATCTTCTCCGAGAGCGACTGGGGCGCGGGCCCCGGCGACGACGTGAACCGCTGCCAGGGCCTCGTCGACCAGGTGGCGCAGCCGCCGGCCGACGCGGCGCGGCCCTTCGACTGCGCGGGCATCCTGCGCATGACCTCGCCGGCCGACCCGACGCAGATCGCGGCGGCGCGCGAGGGACAGCCCGCGCAGCGCGCGGTGCCCGTGCCGGGCCGCCCGACGTACATCCCGCAAGACCGCCCGTGGACCCCGGAGGCCTACCTCGAGCTGGCCAACGACTACTTCCAGCAGACGAAGTACTACGAGGCCATCACGCTCTACCGGCTCTTCCTCGCGCTCTACCCGCTGCACGAGCGGGCCCCGCGCGTGGCCGAGAGCATCGCGATCTCGTACGAGCGGCAGCGCCGCTTCGACCAGGCGATCGACGCCCGCGGCGGCCTCGGCCGCTACACGGAGGGCAGCGCCTGGTGGAACGCCAACAACAACCACCCCGACGCCCAGCGCTACGCCGACACGGTCGCGCGCAACTCGCTGCACGACACCGCGCTCCAGCACCACCAGGCCGCCGGGCAGGCGCGCCAGCGCGGCCGCGTGCTCGCGCAGCAGGCCGCCAGCCAGACCGGCGCGGCGCAGGCGCAGTCGCAGGCCGAGGCGCTCGCGAAGCTGCGCGAGGCCGACACCGAGTACGCCGCCGCGGTGCGGGCGTACGGGCAGTTCATCGAGAACTACCCCAACGACGAGGCGGCGTATGAGTTCCGGTACAACCGGGCCGACGCGCTGTACTGGTCGCGCAATTATCAGGAGGCCGCCCGCGCGTACTCCGACGTGCGCGACTCCAACGAGAACGACCAGTTCCTCGTGGCCTCGGCGTACATGGCCGTGAAGTCGCAGGAGTCGTTCATCCGCCTCCAGGCGCAGCGGCGCGCCTTCGACCCGTGCCTCGCGCTGCGCGCGGGCATCCCCGCGACGGAGCTCACCGACGAGGCGGGCACCCGGCTGTTGACCGACGAGCAGGCGACGACCTGCGCGGCGCCCCCGGCGACGGGCACCTCGGTGACCGAGCTCAACATCCCCGACCCGGTGCGCCTGCTCATGGACGTGCGCATCGCGTACTCCAACCGCATCCCGCCGAACCTCGACACGGCCTCGGCGCTCGCCGAGGTGGTGACCGTCGACGCGGAGCACCCGGACAACAACCCGCCCTTCCGCCCGAAGTTCGCGTACCTCAACGCGCGCACGCTGCTGCGCTACGGCCACGCGCGCGAGGCCGAGGCGCTCTACCGCGAGATCCTCCGCGTGTACTGCACCGACCCGACGGTGGCCGGGGCGGCGTTCAGCGACATCAACAACCTCTACGTGCTGCAGGGGCGCCAGGACGAGCTCGAGGTCTTCGCGCGCGAGCAGCGCGAGCATCCGTGCGCCGGCGTCGATCAGGGCGTCGCGATCCAGATCGAAGTCGACGCGCAGTTCCGGCACGCGCTCGACATCTATCACCAGGCCGAGCGCGCGGGCGCGAGCGAGGCGAACGCCCTCTACGAGCGGGCCGCGAGGGAGATGGAGGCGGCGGTCGCCGCCCGGCCCACGCACCCGCAGGCCGCGCTCGCGATCTACTACGTGGCGTCCGCGAACGAGCGCATCGGGCGCTTCGACACCGCGACGCAGACGTACCAGCGCATCACGCGGGACTTCAACAACACCCAGAACGCGGCGGGTCAGGCGCTCGCGGGCGACGAGCTCGCGCAGCGGATCAACATCCTCGAGGTGTCGAACTTCCGCGCCGCGGTGAACCTCGAGCGCATCTTCGATTTCGACAACTCGATCCGCTACTACAACAACGTGGTCTCCGACGCGCGCTTCGCCCCGGCGACCGACCACGCGGGCCACGTGCACGACTCGCTGGCGTCGATCGCGCTCATCAACACCAACCTCGGTCGGTGGGACGCGGCGCGCGCGGCGTGGATCGCCTTCGCGCCCCGCGCCGAGGCCGGACGCGAGCGGGCGGAGGCCGACTTCCGCGCGGCCGAGATGCCCTTCAAGGCGTCGAACTGGGCGGCCGCGCTCACCTCGCTCCAGGACTACCTGCGGCGCACGCCGACCAGCGCCGACACCGCGCAGTTCAGGGTGCGCGCGCAGTACGACATCGCGCTCACGCACCGCAGCCTCGGCAACGACCGCAACTACCGCGCGGCTCTCCGCGAGGTGGTGACGGTGTTCCGCGCGTCGGGCCAGCAGCCCGGCTCGCCCGCGGCGGCGTGGGCGGCCGAGGCGCTCTTCCGCGACCTCGACGATCAGGTCAACGAGTTCACGCGGGTGCAGTTCCAGCAGGGCGACGCGACCGCGCTTAGGGCGCAGATCGACCGCTTCAAGACGCAGCTCCGCGCGATCGACACAGCGGCGCGCGACGTCGTCGGCCTGCGGGGCGGCGAGTACTCCATCGGCGCGCTCACCCGCCAGGGCGAGGCGCATGAGTACCTCGCGACCCAGGAGGCGCGGGTCGGCTCGCTCATCCAGCTCTCGACGGCCCAGCAGGCGAACTTCCGCCGCGCGGAGGCCTCCATCGCGCAGCTCCGCACGGCGGCCGATACGCTCGACCGCGCGGGCCGCGCAGAGCAGGCGCAGGCGCTCCGTGAACGTGCGGACGGTCTCCAGCAGCAGCTGGACGACCAGCGCACCAACGCCGTCGGGCAGGTGCAGGCCAGCTTCGACCAAGAGGCCGAGGCTGAGCGCAAGCTGGCGATCATCAACTACGGCACGGCCGTGTACACGTCGCGCAACCAGAACATCCCGACCCCGTACTCGGCGCGCGCGCTCGAGCACATGCGCCTCGACGAGAACCGCCCGCTGGTCGAGGACGCCCTCAGCCACCAACAGGTGTTCCAGTACCGCGCGGGGATGTTCGACGGCGAGGCGCCCGGCGCCACCGTCACCCAGACCACGCCCGTCGGCGGCCCCGGTCTCGTCAGCGAATGATCAGAGGAACGATGCGCCCCACTCCGTCCATCACCGCGGTCCTCGCGATCCTCCTGAGCCTTTCGGCCAACGCGTGCTCGTCGTCGAACGAGGCCACCACGCCCCCCGCGCCGGCGACCAGCTCCGGCGGCGACAACAGCGCGACGCCCGACGGGGCCCGGCCCGACGAGTCGACGGCGCAGACCGCG
>JAQBQI010000332.1 GCA_028287085.1 Myxococcaceae bacterium | reverse complement strand
ACCCAGGCGAGGCGCGCGCGCAGCGTGTCGAGGTGGGCCCGCAGCTCGGGCACGGCGCCCCAGGGGATGCGCGCCTCGAGGGTGAGCCCCGCGCGGTCGGCGAGCGGCGCCTCGACGAGCTGCGCCCCGGCGACGAGGCCGCGTCCGCCCGCGCGGTAGCGCACCGCGCCCGCAAAGGCGCCGGGCTGGCCGGGGTACAGATCGATCTCGTACGCGACCGTACGACCGCCGCTGGTGACGGCGAACGCGACGGCGAGATGGTCGTCCACGTCCGCGTGGGCGGCGCTGCGCACGAGCGTGTCGTCCCTCACCTCCACGGCGACCCAGAGGCCCGACTCGTCGCGGGCGAGGGCGTAGCCGAAGGAGGCGTCGTCGGCGCCGGTCCAGGCGGCGGGGTTGGCGGTGACGGAGGCGCGGTCGTCGACGGCGCGCAGCTGGCCGAAGCCCGACCACTCGCGCAGCAGGCCGTCGAGGGTGAGGCGCGCGGCGCCGCGCTCGAAGACCTCCACCGCCGATTGGGCGGAGGCCGGGGCGCTGGCGAGGGAGGTGGCGAGGAGGACGAAGAGGGCGGCGGTGCGGTGGGTCATCGGTGGTGTCCTGCGTGGACACCGCCGGGGAGGGATTGGTTCAGTCGACGACGTCGACCTCCTCGGGGGTGCGCACGCGGTAGCTGCGGTCGATGTACTGGTACAGGTCGAGGAAGTACGTCTCCATCTGGGCGTTGCCGACGGGGGAGTCCGTATAGAAGGTCCCGCGCAGGCAGCGGTCCTGCTCGCGGCAGCGCCCGTCGGGGAACACCATGATGAACTTCTGCGGCCGGCGCCACGAGGGGATGCTGCTGAGGGCCATGAAGTTGCCCACGATGAGCCCCGTCGCGACGAGGTCGGAGGGCTGCTGGCCGTAGCCGTGGAGGAAATACACCACCGGGTAACGCACGTTGGCGTTCTCGGGGTCGTGGTAGCCGGGCGGGAGGTACACGCTGACCGGACCGTTGCGCCCCGAGCGGTCGGAGCGGAAGTCGAAGGTGCAGAAGTACCCGTTGGCGCAGCGGCCGGCGTTGTCGAACTCGGTGGAGTAGCGCGCCGCGCGGCGGTCGCCGCCGGGCCAGCGCGCGGCCATCCAGAAGAGCGACGTGTACAGCCGGCTGGTGATCTGGGGAATGGTCCCGACGTGGCCGCCGTCGCCGTTGACCAGCTCGGTCATGGTGGCGTCAGGGTTGCCGTAGCGGAGCATCACGTGGCTCGGCATGTGGGCGTAGTCGACGAGGTCGTGGGGGAAGGGCGACTCGGGCAGCCGGTCGGCGCCGAGCGGCGCGAAGTTGTTGTAGTAGTGCACGGGCATCCCGCGCTGCGCGAGGCCGCCCACGAAGTGGTTCGACACGGTCGCGAAGTTGAAGAGGTCGTGCACGCCGCCGTCGGCCCACACGGCGACGCGGGCGAGCTGCGCGGCGGTGGCGGTGCGCGCGGCGATGGTGCGCGGGCTCACGTTGGTGAAGCGCTCCCAACCGGGGTTCTGGTCCCAGCGGCCGTTGCCCTCGCCGACGTCGTACTCGCAGGTGCGGCCCGCGGGGCAGGCCACGCCGTCGATGCCCAGGTCGTCGAAGGTCTCGCCCTCCTCGCGCTGGAAGTTCCCCTCGGTGCCGGCCGGGTTGAACTGCCGGTCGTAGTCGTCCTGCGCGGGGTCGGGGTTGGTGAGGGCGTTGAAGCCCGGCTCGGCGGCCGAGGCGAGGCCGTCGGCGCCCACGTCGCGGAAGGCCTCGAAGAAGCGCCGCAGCACCGGCTCGCCCGCGTCGCGGCGGCCGTTGCTGTTCACGTCGACGGCGAGCGAGACCTCCATCGGGTAGTTGCCGCGGGTGCCGTCCCAGCGGCCCGCGTGGCCGGCGGGGTGCGTGCCGTCGCAGAAGGTCACCACCGGCAGCGCGCCGTCGGGGTTGTACTCGCGGTCGTAGTAATTCATCAGCGTGACGGGGCTGTTGCAGCGCTCGGCGTCGGTGCGGGTGAGCTCGGCGTCGGGCACGCCGCGCGGCAGCACGCCGCTCGCGCCCGGCGGCGTGACCGCGTTGCCGAACATGCGCGTGAGGTCGCGGAAGATCTGGATGTACGACTGCCGGTCGAAGGTGCCGCCCTGGCCCTCCCAGCCGTCGGGGAAGAACCACTCCTCGAAGTGCTGGCGGCGCTCGTAGAGGTCGCCCGACGGGGGCGTGCGGTCGACGCTCGCGCCCGCGGCGCAGCCCGTCGGGTCGGCCGCGCGCTGCGCCGCCGTGCAGAAGCCGCCGACGTGCCAGTCGTGGATGTAATGGCCGAGGTAGTTCCAGTCGACGGGGCCGCCGAGGGGGGCGATGTGGTCGAAGAGGTCGAGGTTGCGCATGCCGATCATGCCGGCTCCGGCCGCGCCCATCGACACCCCGAGAATACTGTGGAAGGTAAAGCGCTGCCGCGTGTGCCGCGTGCCGAGGCCCGAGCGGATGACCGCCTGCCAGGTGCCGAGCCGCGGCGCCTTGAAGGTCACCGCGCGGCCGTCGTTGGTGAGGTGCACGTCGGCCACCGGCACGACGCGCGCGGTGCGAAAGGCCGGTGCGGTGTACGCGAGCTGCACCTGCAGCTCGTAGCCCGGGGGCACGCGCGCGGCGTTCACCGGCACCGTGAAGGGGATCTCGCGCCGGAGGCGCGTGTTGTCGGGGCCGAAGCGCACCGCGGGGCCGACCGCGACGAAGCCGTCGGGCACCTGGTCGGCGGCGCAGGCGAGCTCGACCTCCACCGGCGTGATCTCGGTCGCGGCCGCCGGCAGCGCGACGGTGACCTGCTCGAGCGGGCCGCCCGCGGCGCCGCGCACGGTCTGCCCCGCGCGCAGCATGCCGCGCGACGTGGGTGTGGTGGCCGGGCACGCGGGCAGCGCGGGGTCGAGCACCGTCACGGTGATCATGGCCGCGCCCACGCTGACCACCGAGGTGCCGGGCGCGACGCCGATGATGTCGACCGTGGCGGTCGACTGGCCCGCGCCGACGGTGACGCTGGCGGCGCCCATCGTGGCGACCGCGGTGGTGGCCGAGCGGGCGGGCAGCGCGACGGGCGCGCAGCGGTCGCGGCCGATGCGCAGGGTGAGAGGCACGCGCGCGCCGGGCGTGAGGTAGAGCGCCGTCGGGCTCAGCGTCTCGCGCGTCGGCGGCTCCTCCTCGCAGAGCGTCGCGCCGTCGGCCGGCGGGGTCGCGTCGGCGGC
>JAQBQI010000329.1 GCA_028287085.1 Myxococcaceae bacterium | reverse complement strand
GGCACCCGGCGAGCGCGAGGAGGGCGGCCGCGACGGCAGCAGAGAGGGCGCGCACGGCGAGGGGCGGGGCTACGCGGCCGCGGCCGCGGTATCCGGGCTGCGCGGGAGTACGGCGTCGACGACGACGGGCATGCCCTCGGAGGGCGTGAGGGTGATGCTCCGGCGCACGGCGCGCGGGGTGTAGCCGGGCGCCGTGCGCAACCACGCGCGGGAGAGGACGGTCGCGAGCACCATCTTCATCTCGTAGAGGGCGAAGGCCATCCCGATGCACTTGCGGATGCCGCCGCCGAAGGGGATCCACTCGTGGGCCTTGTACGAGCGGCCGACGAAGCGGCTCGGGTCGAAGCGCTCGGGGTTCTCGTAGACGGCCGGGTTGAGGTGGACGAGGTGCACCGAGGGGGCGAGCGCGACGCCCTTCGGCAGGTCGTAGCCGGCGAAGCGCAGGGGCTGCTGCGTGATGCGCCCGACGAGGGGAATGACGGGCTGGAGGCGCAGGGCCTCGCGCACGGTGGCGTCGAGGTACTCGAGCTTCGCGATGCGCTCGGGGGTGAGCGGTCCGCCTCGCTGTGCGGTGTGAAGCTCGTTCATCAGGCGCTCGCGTACATCGGGGAGGGCGAGCACCCACCGGAGGGTCCACGCGAGGGCGGTCGCGGTGGTCTCGTGGCCGGCGACGAGGAGGGTCACGAGCTGGTCGCGGAGGTCCTGGTCGTCGAGGCCGCGGCCCTCCTCGTCGCGCACGCCCAGGAACATCGACAGGATGTCGGTGCGGCCGGCGGAGCCCTCGCGGCGGCGGCGGGCGATCTCGCCGAGCAGGTTGGCGTCGGCGGCGCGCGACTCGCGGAGGAACTTCCCCCACGGGCTCCAGGCGCCGAGGTCGCGCTGCATCTGCGGCAGCAACAGCGGCGGCCACGACGCGAGGTGGGTCAGCCGGGTGAGCTGCTCGCCGAGGCGCGCCCGGTCGGCGGCGTCGTCCATGCCGAAGACCGTGCGGAGGATCACGTCGAGGGTGATCGCCTGGAGCGCCTCGTGGACGGGGAACTCCTTGCCGACGACCCAGCGGTCGATGGAGGCGTGGGTGAGGTCGACCATCGCGCGCCCGTAGGCGTGCATGCGCTCGCCGTGGAAGGGCGGCATCACCAGCTTGCGCATCGCGCGGTGGGGCGCGCCGTCGAGCACGATGACCGAGCGCTCGCCGAGGAAGGGGCGCAGCCCGCTCGCGATCTCGCCGCCGTGCATGTCGTCGCCCGCGCTGGCGAACACCTCCCGCACGTGCTCGGGGTTCGACAGGATCACCAGCGGCGGCATGGCGCCGATGTCGAGGGTGAAGGTCTCGCCGTAGCGCGCGCGGCACTCCTTGAGCACGGCCACCGGGTCGCGCATCCAGCGCATCAGCATCCACGGGGCGGGCGCGGTCGGTCCGGGCGGCAGGCTCATGGACGCGCACCGTAGCGGTCTCGGCTCGCGGCTTCCAGGGCGGTCGGGTACGGTTCGGCGCATGAGCGAACGCGCGCAGAGCGACTCGGTGCTGGCGATGTACGGACTCCTCGCGGGCGTCGCCCGCCTCGGGCTGCCGCCCCTCGTCGACGTGCCGGTGGTGCGCACGCTGCGCGCCGCCATGGTCGACCGCCTCGCCCGCAGCTACGGCGTGGTGCTCACCCACGGGGCGCGGCGCATCCTGGTCGACCTCGAGGAGACGGCCACCATCCGGGGCAACGTCACGCAGGGCGTGCGCTGGGTCTTCGAGCGCTTCGTCCCGGGCGGGCGCGCGGTCGACGCGGTCAACAACGTCTACCGCACCTACGGCGCGGGCCTGCTGCTGCGGCGCTACTTCGACCAGCACCGCACCCCCGCCGACCCGGTGTTCTCCGAGATCGAGGCCGAGCGGGTGCGCGCCGCCCTGCGCAGCGGCCTGGCCCTCCTCGAGACCGAGCGTGCCCAGGCCATCGTCGAGGCCGTCGGGCTCCCGATGCGCACCGCCAACGAGGTGCCCGGCTCGTCGATGCTCGAGCGCTGGAGCGAGGCGCTGGCGGCCACCCTGGCCGAGTCCCCGGCGGCCTGGCTCGAGGTCGCCGAGAAGCGCTTCGTCGAGACCCTCGCCCGCTACCGCTGAACCCCCGGGGCCCCCCTCGCCGGAGCTCCGCGGCCCCCGCGTCACGACCGCCGCCGCCACCCCGGACCCGGCGCCCCACGTCACCTGTGGATTCCCGCTGGTTTCCCGCCGCGATCGCCGACCGGAGCCTGCGGCCTCGAGGCCTCGCTCGCGGGCTTCGGGGCGCCCGCTCGGGACATAGCTTGTCAGCGCACCAACCGGCGGCCGAGTGCGCTAGGCTGGCCACAACGCGCGATGCTCGTTGCGGCGATCGGAGATGTGCACGGAAGGTTCTTCCGCGTCGAAGAGTGGATCGACGCGCTGGAACAGTCGCGGGGTGAGCACGTCGCGGCGGTGCTGTGCGTCGGCGACGTGGAGACCTTCGCGACGCCCGACGACCACCGGCGCAAGGCGACCAAGCGCAGCATGCCCGCGGAGTTCGCGGCCTACGCGACGGGCGAGCGCGAGATGGCGCGGCCCTTCTACTTCGTGGGCGGCAACAACGAGAGCTTCGAGGAGCTCGACCTGATGCCCGACGGGGGCGACCTGGCCAAGAAGGTGACCTACCTCGGCCGGGCCGGGTCGCGCGTGATCGAGGGCGTGCGGGTGGGCTTCCTCTCGGGCATCTACGCGCCGACGCGCTACCTCCGGCCGCGGGTGCCGGCCTGTAACGCCGAGACCAACAAGCAGGCGGGCTACTTCCGCAAGGAGGACGTCGACGCGGCCTGCGCCATCCCGGGCGCCGACCTGCTGATGCTGCACGAGTGGCCGCGGGGCATCGCGGGGGTCGAGAGCGCGGTGGCCGTGGTGGGCGCGCGCGGCATCCGTCGCGCGCACTGGCCGCAGGTGGGCAACCCCTACGCGGCGCTGCTGGTCACGCGGCTGCGGCCGCCCTGGGTGCTGTGCGGACACATCCATGTGCCGCACGCGGCGACGCTCTATTGGGACAACGGGGCGACGACGCGGGTGGCCTGCCTCGACCAGGCGACGCGCTCCGACGGCGGGCTGCTCTGGATGAACATGGAGGGCCCCGTCGTGCGCGAGGTGGGCTGGGGCACGAGCGGCGAGGTCGCGTGGCGGGAGGGCGACCCCTGGGACGAGCGGCAGTCGGCGGCGCGCATCCGCATCGCGGGCCGCGGCGAGTACTGACAACGCTGTCGCGGTGCGACCGCGGCTGCGGTCAGGGCGTCGACGCCGTCGGGTCGGCGCAGCAGCGGAACCCGATCTGGTAGTACACGAAGCCCTCGTTGTGGGAGATGGTCGACGGGCGGCAGCGCGCCCGGATGTGCCCCCACCAGCCGCCCTTGAGCGCCGACTGGAAGGGCCGCCCCGACTCGTTGATGGTCCACTCGTCGGCGTTGCCGGTCATGTCGTGCACGCCGGCCCACGAGACGCAGCGGTTCATCGTGCCCGACGGGACGGCCTCGTAGAGCCGCGCGCTCTCGTCGGCGCTGGTCATCGGGTTGCTCAGCCGCGGCCGGTTGGGGCGGATCGTCTGGTGGTCGATGCGGCACGCCTCGGGGTCGCGGCGCTGGCCCGTGGGGTACGGGTTCATGTCGGGGCCCTCGCACGCGAAGGTCCACTCCGACTGCGTGCAGAGGCGCTTGTGCTGCGACTCGCAGGCGCGGCGGGCCTCGTACCAGCTCACCATGACCTCGGGGCGCACGCCCGGCTGGTTGGGGTACTCGTAGCGGTCGACGCAGACCGACAGCGGCCGGCGGCGGCCGGTGCAGCGCGACGGCGCGAACTCGGCGCAGCGCATCTGCGTCTCGGGGTCGAGCCAGCGCAGGCACTGCTGGTCGACGTTGGTGCAGTACTCGCCCTCGGCGAGCGTCATCCCGTCGGGACAGCGCGGCGTCGGCGGGGCCGCGGGGCGCACGACGGGCGACGGGCGCGCGGCCGCGTCGGCGGG
>JAQBQI010000809.1 GCA_028287085.1 Myxococcaceae bacterium | reverse complement strand
AGGGCGACGGGGGGGAGGGGCATCGGGGGGCGGTCCGCGCTCAGGTGGTCTTCGACTCGGCCACGGCCGTGACGCGCTTCGAGAGGTAGTCGATGAGGTCGATCTTGGTCACGAGCCCGAGCAGGCGCGTGCCGTCGGCGACGAGCGCCACCTTGGCCTCGGCCAGCACGCTCTGCAGCAGGTCGACCCGCGTCTCCGGCGTCACCGTGGCGTAGTCGCTGTCGAGGATGTTGGTGATGGTGCCGTCCATGTTGGCCTCGCCCGACACGAGGTTGCGCAGCACGTCGACCTCCGTGACGATGCCGCGGATGTGGTCGCCGTCGACCACCGGCAGCTGCGAGATGCCCAGCGACTTCATCTTCGCGATCACGTGGCGCAGCGTGTCGTCGGAGCGCGCCGTCACCAACTGCTGACTGCGCGTGTGCATCATCTCGCGCACCGTGCCCAGCGAGGCCTCGCTGCCCGTGAAGCCGTTCTCGCGCATCCAGTCGTCGTTGAAGACCTTGCTCAGGTACCGGCTCGCGCTGTCGGGGAGCAGCACCAGGATGCGCTCCTTCTTGTTGCGCCCCTGGGCCCACTTGATGGCCCCGGCCACCGCCGCGCCGCACGAGCCGCCGCAGTAGATGCCCTCGAGGCGCACGAGGTCACGCGTCATCATGAAGCACTCGCGGTCGTCGACGCGCACGCAGTCGTCGAGGATCTTCAGGTTCATCGTGGTCGGGAAGAAGTCCTCGCCGATGCCCTCGACCTTGTACGAGAAGGCGCGCGTGACCTGCCCGTGCTTGACGAAGTCGTAATAGACCGAACCCACCGGGTCGACGCCCACGATCTGGATCGCGGGGTTCTTCTCCTTGAGGTACTTGCCCGTGCCGGAGAGGGTGCCGCCGGTGCCCATGCCCGAGACGAAGGCGTCGAGCTCGCCGCCCGTCTGCTCCCAGATCTCGGGGCCGGTCGAGAGGTAGTGGGCCTCGGGGTTGGCGGGGTTGTGATACTGGTTCGCGAGGATGGCGTTGGGCGTCTCTTCGGACAGCCGCCGCGCCACCGAGTAGTAGCTGCGCGGGTCGGCCGGCTCGACCGCCGTCGGGCAGACCACCACCTTCGAGCCCCAGGCCCGCAGCGCCGTGATCTTCTCCTGCGACATCTTGTCGGGCATCACGAAGATCGTGCGGTAGCCGCGCACCGCCGCGACCATCGCGAGGCCGGCGCCCGTGTTGCCGCTGGTGGCCTCGACGATGGTGCCGCCCGCCTTCAAGCGCCCTTCGGCCTCGGCGCGGTTCAGGATGTTGATCGCGATGCGATCCTTCATCGACCCCGCGGGGTTGAGGAACTCGCACTTCACGTAGATCTCGGCCTGCAGGTCGGGCGGAACCACCCGGTTCAACCGCACGATCGGGGTGTTGCCGACTGCTTCCAGGATGTTCGCTCGGGCGCCGTGCATCATCGCGTCTTCTCCGCTCCTCTTCCGCGGGGCGGACTAGCACAGCGACCCGGAGGGACGGTAGTCCGACCGACGACGCGCGGCGTCACCCGGGCGAGTAGCAGCTCACCGCCGGCAGCGTGAAGGCGTCGTTCCCTTGGAGGCACTGCAGGGTCGAGTGCTCCGGGTCGGGCACCACCGTCACCGCGTAGGGCGCCGGGCGCACGGCCACGCCCGCCCACGGGCAGCGCACCGTCGCGCAGCCGCCGGGCTCCAGGCGCGCGTCGGTCGTCGCGGTGCACGCCACGCTGGCGCCCGCGTCCCCTTCGGCCAGCTGGAAGGCCACCGGCACCCCGCCCGCGACCGGCGCCGTGCCGCGGTTGCAGACCACCGCCGAGAGCTCGATCGTCCCGGTGCTCAGGTTGATCGCGCACTCGCCCGCCCGCGCCGAGCGCACCGTGAAGTCGGCCGCCGACGAGGGCGCCAATCCCCCCTGGCTGTTCTGCCGGAAGTGGTTGAGCCCGCGCGTTCGCCAGTTGGGCGCGCGCAGGTGCGACGCGGGGATCACCCCGGTGTCGCTCACGTTGGTCACCGAGTAGGCGTGCTCGTTCCAGACGGGGCGCGACGGGGTCCAGCGGCCGCGCGGATCGCCGAAGACCTGCACGCCGCCGAAGCGGGTGCCGACGAGGGCTCGGCACACGTTGCCGGTGCCGCCGCTCGCGGCGTCGGGCGCGCGGCAGCCGTAGCCCGCGTCGCCGCACTGGGTGTCGCTCTCGCAGCGGCAGAGGCCCGCGTCGCAGCGCATCGTGGCGGTCGGGCAGTCGGCCGCGGTGGCGCAGCGCAGCCCGGGGAAGATGCTGTCGAAGCCCGCCGGCGCGAGCGACCCGCAGGTGATGCCGCAGTCGTCGTCGTCGGGCACGACGATCTCGGCCTTCAGGTCGCCGTTGACGTCGACGACGATGGGCGTCTCGTACCAGGTGCAGCTCGGGCGATAGCGCGAGAAGAGCACCGCGCCGGAGGTGCCGTCGTAGACGCGGGTGAAGCACTCGTCGGCGTAGACGGCCTCGGCCGAGCCGTCGCCGTTGAAGTCGAAGACGCTCGACCCGGTGGAGTGGCTCGACGCGTCCTGGTTGGCGCGCGTCCAGCGGATGCCCGCAGCGGCGCAGCCCGCGGGGACGGGCGTGCCGACGCACTGGAGGTCGAAGACCAGGTAGCTCGCGCGCGCCGCCGCGGCGAAGTCGACGTGGCCGTCGCCGTTGAAGTCGGCCGCCGTGGGCGGGCCCCCCTGGCCGCCGCCCGGAATCGCCACCGGGCCGAAGACCACCGCGCCGTGGATGGTCTGCACCCGCGCCGTGCCGGCGGAGATGACCGCGACCTCGGGGTCGCCGGGCGAGGTGCCCGGAAACTCCCCGAAGTCGGCGACGGCGACCATGCCGTCGGCGAGCGCGGCGGCGGGCGTGAAGAAGGGCGCGGGTGCCCACGCGTGGGTGGCGGCGTTCCACGACCAGATGCCCGCGCCGGTGACCAGCTCGGGGAGGTGGCGCGCGTCGTTGTCGACGTCGGCGGTCACCCCGAATTGGCCCTGCCAGTAGGCCATCGCGGGCGCGAGGTGCGCGTCGAGCAGCAGGCCCGCGCGGTCGTACACCGCGCCGCCGAGGGTGATCTCCGGCACGCCGTCGTCGTCGAGGTCGACGATCGAGGGCGAGGCCCAGGTGCGCGGGTGCGTGGCGTCGGGCGCGCCGGCCGCCGTGTGGCTGCGCCAGAGCAGGCGCCACGCGCTGGTCGCCGGGTCGAAGCGGAAGGCGACGAGCCCGCCCGCGGTCGGGTCGGCCACGCCGGGGCGGGTGTCGGGCATGCTGGAGGCGACGATCTCGGCGCGGCCGTCGCCGTCGAGGTCGCCCACCGCGGCGCTCGCGGCGCCGTTGACGAGGTGCGCGTCGACGGTCTGCTGCACCTCGCAGGTGCGGCCGTCGAGCACGCGCAGCACGCCCTTGTAGTTGGCCGTGCTCCAGGTGGCGGCGGGGTGCATCGGGGCGACGATGCTGGGGTGGGGCTCGCGCGCCGAGGGGTCGAAGCGGAAGTCGACCACGACGAGCGAGGGCGACACGCTGGTGTAGCCGTGGAAGGGGTCGGCCACGGGCGAGCGATCGACGTAGGAGCAGAGGATTCCCGGCGCGAGGAAGGCCGGCACCGTGGGACGGGTGCAGGCCGCGTTGGTCTCGCCGGGCGCGTAGGGGAGGCAGCGGCCGCCGACGCAGCGGGAGTCGCCGGGGCACTGGACCGCGCCGCCGTCGGCAGAGGGGCAGGGGCCGTTGTCGGGCGCGCAGACGCGCTCGGTGGGGTCGCAGAATTGCCCCGCGGGACAGGGGCTTCCGGCGTCGACGGCGCAGGCGACGGGGCGGTCGACCGGGACGTCGCGCACGTCGGGGACATCGACGGCGTCGACGCGCGGAGCGTCGATGGACGGCGCGTCGGTCGCGGGGGCATCGATGCCCGTGGTGGCGTCGCGGCGGGTGCAGGCCGCGCCGGCGCAGGCGTCGGGGGCGCCGGTCGCGGGCTCGTCGCCGTCGAAGCAGGCGGGCAGGAGCGCGGCGAGGAGCACGGGCGCGAGGCACCACCGCGAGGTCCGACGGGAGGGCGAGGTCATGGCCGGCGATCGTGGCACCGAACGAAGCGCGCCGTCACGACACCGGACAGGTCGCGGTCCCGTCGCGCCGGGCATTGTGGCCCTCGTCCGCCGCGTGCCATCGTCGCCCCATGCGCAGAGCCAAGATCCTCGCGACGGTGGGCCCGGCGAGCCGCGACTCCTCCGTGCTCGACGCCCTCATCGCCGCCGGCGTCGACGGCTTCCGGGTGAACTTCTCCCACGGGGTGCCCGACGACCACCGCAGCGCGGTGCGCAGCATCCGCGCCGCCGCCGCGCGCGCCGGGCGCAACGTGGCCATCCTGGGCGACCTCTCGGGGCCGAAGATCCGCTGCCGCACCTTCGCCCACGGGCCGGTCGAGCTCGTCGACGGGGCGACCTTCACGCTGACGACCCGCGCCGTGCCCGGCGACGTCGACTCCGTCTCCATGACCTACCCCCTCTGGAAGGACCTGCGCGTCGGCGACCCGGTGCTGCTCGACGACGGCCTGCTGCGGCTGCGCGTGACGGGCATCCACGACGAGGACGTCGTCTGCGTGGTCGAGGTCGGCGGCCCGCTCTCCGACCGCAAGGGCATCAACGTCCCCGGCGCCAAGCTCACCGTCCCCGCCCTCACCGAGAAGGACCGCGAGGACGCCCTCCTCGCGCGCGAGCTCGGCGTCGACTACCTCGCGCTCTCCTTCGTGCGCCATCCGAGCGACCTCGTCGAGGCCCGCCTCGCCGTCGGCGAGGGCATCCCCCTCATCGCCAAGATCGAGAAGCCCGAGGCGATCGAGAACCTCGAGGCGATCATCCTCGCGTGCGAGGGCATCATGGTCGCGCGCGGCGACCTCGGCGTGGAGCTCGGCCCCGAGAAGGTGCCGCTCGCGCAGAAGCGGGCGATCCTGCTGGCCAACGCGCACGGCAAGCTGGTCGTGACGGCGACGCAGATGCTCGACTCGATGATCCGCTCGCCGCGGCCGACGCGCGCCGAGGCGGCCGACGTGGCCAACGCGGTGCTCGACACCACCGACGTGCTGATGCTCTCCGGCGAGACCGCGAGCGGGCGCTACCCCGTCGTCGCGGTGCAGATGATGGACACCATCGTCCGCGAGATCGAGACCTCGCCCCTCTACGAGAAGGTCACCGAGCCGCTGATGGCGCGCATGGACTGGGACTTCACCCACGCCTGCGCCGCGGCCGCGTCGCTCACCTCGCGGCACGCGAAGCTCGCCGCCATCGTGGTGTTCACGCGCGCCGGGCACACGGCCGACATGGTGGCGGAGTTCCGCCCGCGGTCGCCCATCATCGCGGTGACGGCGACGCGCGAGGTGGCCCAGCGCCTGGCGTTGCAGTGGGGCGTGCTCCCGGTGGTGCACACGCTCCCCGACGCGCCCAACGAGACGCTCACGCTCGCCGCCCGCATCGCGCGCGAGTCGCTCCAGGTGCGCGACGGCGACACCATCGGCATCGTCTCCGGGCACCAGAAGGACACCGGCACCAAGTCCTTCGTGCTCCACACGCTCCAGGCGACGTGACCCCGGCCGACGACCTGCGGCGCCCGATGATCCTGCCGCCGTGGTGGCGCGGCGGGACCCCGCGGGAGCCCCTGTCCGAGGCCTTCTCGCGCGCCCGCTGGCTCCTCGCCACCTACTGGCTCCTGCTGGTGTCGGGCTACGTGGTGCTGCTCGGCGTGGCCTTCCGCTACTGGGGCGCCGACGAGGAGCTCCTCGCGCTCCTGCCCGTGCTGGTCGGCGCGAGCACCGTGGGCGTGGCGCTGGGCAACCTGCTCGCGCTCCTGCGCCTGCGCGGCTGGGTGGTGCAGTCGGTGGTGTGGTTCGCGATCGTCGCGCTCACCTGCACCGTCGCCATCGCCGCGGGGCCGCACGTCGCGGGCGGGGCCATCGCCTTCCTGACGAGCGTCGGCTGCGGGCACGCGGCGATGCAACGGCGCGCGCTGCTCGCCACGCTCTGGATCCCCGCGGTGTGCTGGGTCGGGGCGATGCTCACGGTGATCGAGCAGCACGGCGGCGTGCGCCAATGGGAGGCCGGCCTCAAGGACGGCGTCTGGGACCCGACCGCCCTCGCGCTGCTCGGCACCCTGGTGGCGTTGTACTTCGCCTTCCTGGCGGGGCAGGCGCGCTACCACCAGGCGGTGTGGGCCGCCGACGCGACCGACACCCCGACCACCGTGACCCAGCACCAGCGGGGCCGCGCGCAGCGCCTCTCGCGCCGCGGGGTGCTCGCGCTGGTGCTGCTCACGCTGCTGGTCACCGCGGCCGTCGCCGCCGTCGCGCCCTACCTCTGGCGCACCGGACCGCGCGACGGACACCGCCCGGGCGACGGCGTGAGCGACCCCCGCGGCCGCGACCGCCACCAGCCGGGTGACCCCGAGCGCCCCGGCCGGCGCGCCC